>NZ_JBSFBZ010000048.1:0-59492 GCF_053593195.1 Saccharopolyspora sp. NPDC002376 | reverse complement strand
TCATGGCCACCCGCCTCGCCGGCCGGAACATCCAGTGGTCCAACGCCACCGGACGCCACACCGCCCGCCGCCTCACCACCGAAACCAGCATCGCAGCGCAACCACCCAGTTACCCAACAGTCTCTTAGTGCCTGTCTGTGAGCTGGGCTGGAAAACACCCACTTCGCACATACACCTCGGTTCGTCCGGCAGGATGGGCGGCGATCCAGTGAACAGGTGATGTTGGAGGGCGTGTGCACGACGGCAGCGGCCGGATCATCGTGCAAGGTCTCAGCAAGCGCTACGGACCGGTGAGCGCGGTCCAGGACCTTGACTTCGCGGTGCGGCCAGGCACGGTTACCGGGTTCCTCGGGCCCAACGGGTCCGGGAAGACCACGACGCTGCGCATGATCCTCGGCTTGGTCACGCCCTCCTCGGGCACCGCCACGATCAACGGCCTGACGTTCCACCAGCTTCCGAACCCCGCTTCGGTGATCGGCGCCGTCCTCGACGCGCAGAGCTTCCACCCGGGCCGCACCGCGCAGAACCACCTGCGCTGCTACGCGGCGGCGATGAACGTGCCGGACGAGCAGGCCGATCGGGCGCTCGAGCTGGTCGGGCTGGCGCCTGCTGCCAAGCGCAAGCCAAGCGGGTTCTCGCTCGGCATGCGGCAGCGGTTATCGCTGGCCACGGCGCTGCTGGGCGATCCGCAGGTGCTCGTGCTGGACGAACCGGCCAATGGGCTGGACCCGGAGGGCATCGCCTGGCTGCGCAACTTCCTGAAGGCCTTCGCTGCCAGCGGTCGCACCGTGCTCATGTCCAGCCACTTCCTGCGGGAGATCGAGCACACCGTCGACCAGCTGGTGGTGATCAGCCAGGGCCGCTGCGTCTACGACGGCAGCATCGACCAGCTGCGCTCCGCCCAGCAGTCCCGCGCGCTGGTGCAGGCCGCGGACCCGGGTGCGCTGGCTGCCAAGCTGCAGGAGTCCGGGTACCGGGTCGAGTTCCTGCCGGACGGCCGACTGGCCGTGCTGGGCGCGGATTCCCGCAAGGTGGCCGACCTCGCGCTGGCCGCCGGGATCGCGCTCTACGGCATGCAGGACGAGCGGATCGGTCTGGAGCAGCTGTTCTTCCAGCTCACCAGCGGTCAGTACACCGGTGTCCCGCAGGCCGGACCCGGTGCTGAAGTGTGGGCACGACCGGCGCAGCACGGTGACCAGCGCGGACTTGGGGGGAGCGTGTGATGGGCGCGCTGATCAAGGCGGAGTTCCGGAAGATCTTCACGACCAACCTGTGGTGGGCGCTGCTCATCCCGGTGGCGCTGATCGGCTTCGGCGCCGGGTGGATGGGCACCGCCTTCGTCTCGATCATCAACAGCTTCGGTCCGCTGGACCGGCCGGTGCCGCTGGCGCTGCTGTCGGTGACCACGTCGGCGAACTTCAGCACCATCTTCGGCATGCTGTTCGGGGCGCTGTCGATCTCCGGGGAGTACCGGAACAAGACCATCACGACCAGCTTCCTGACCAGCAACCCGCGCGGCGCCGTGCTCGCCGCGAAGCTGATCTCGGCTGCGGCCATCGGCGCGGGGTACGGGCTGGTCAACGCGCTGTGCGCGAGCCTCGGCGGGCTGATCGGCGCGGTTCAGGACATCGGGAACTTCGGCGACATCGCCGACTGGTTGAGCGTCGGCGGCGCCAGCGTCCTGTCGATGACGCTGTGGACGCTGGTCGGCGTCGGGTTCGGCGCGCTCGTCTCGAACGCCGTGCTGGCGATCATCCTGCCGCTGGCCTACAAGTTCGTCATCGAGTTCATCATCTCGGTGGCGCTGGCGGGCTCCAACGTCTCCGGCATCGGCCCGTACCTGCCGGGGTCGGCCGGCAACGGGATCGTGTCCAACCTCGCGGTTCCGCTGTTCGTCGCGGCGGTGGCCGGGCCGAACGAGCCCGAGGTGCCGAAGGTGGCCTTCGACGCCCTGCACCTGATCTTCGGCGGCAACTACGGCCACGCGTGGTGGGCGAGCCTGCTCACGTTCCTGGGCTACACGGCGCTGTTCGTCGCCGGCGGCTGGTGGGCGAACCAGCGCCGAGACATCGCCTGAGAGCCTGTCTTCGATCCTGGTTTTCGATCTTTTGCTTTGATGCGCCCCAGGCGCATAGCCCACCCTCGGCGCTGGCACCGCCGCGGGTTCTCAGACTGTGCCCGCCCGACTTGGGCTCTTGGCGAGGACGGCCCCACTGCCGTGTATTGGCCATACATCAAGTTGGGCACCCGCAGTCCAGGCTGCGTCTGAGGTTCCGCTACCCGCACCGCCACGCACAACGAGTTCGTCAGACACGTTCAGAGCGCTTGATCCGCCGGTTGGCGGGGTCACACCCGAGGTTCGGGCGTGCTGCACGGTCAGTGGCGCGTCCTAATCTGGCAAGGTGAGCGACTCCGGCAATCCCCCGTCATCTGGTGGTTGGATCCGTCGCCTCTTCGCCGCTTGTCGACGGCACCCGGTCGCCCTCTCCTTGGCGATGGGCGCGTCGGTCACAGCGGTCGGCTTGGAGGCCCTGGTTCCGCTGCTGACCAAGGTGGCGGTGGACGATGCCGTCGCGCGCACCACCGACCGGCTGTGGTGGGTCGTGGTCGCGCTGCTGGTGCTCGGCGTGTTCCGCTTCGGCGCGGCGTTCGTGCGCCGCTACAGCGCGGGGCGGTTGGCGCTGGACGTGCAGCACGACATGCGCCGCGCGGTGTTCGCCGCGATGCAGCGGCTGGACGGCGGCAAGCAGGACGCGTTGCGCACCGGGCAGGTGGTGTCGCGGTCAATCAGCGACCTGCAGCTGGTGAACTCGCTGCTGGCGATGCTGCCGCTGGCGGCCGGGACCGCGATGCTGGCGCTGTTCGCGATCATCGCCATGCTGTGGCTGTCGCCGCTGCTCACCGTGGTTTCGCTGGTCGTCGCACCGCTGATCGCGGTGGTCACCGCGCGCAGCAAGAAGCGGTTGTTCCCGGCGACCTGGTCGGCGCAGCAGCGCGCCGCCGACATCGCCCAGCACGTCGAGGAAACCGTCACCGGCGTTCGGGTGGTCAAGGGCTTCGGACAGGAGGAGCGCGAGGTCGGGCGGCTTCGGACCCGGGCGCGGCGGCTGTTCGGCGAGCGGCTGCGCGCCGCGCGCATGACGTCCACACCGGCGGCGAGCCTGGCTGCGCTGCCCTCGGCCGGGCAGGTCGGGGTGCTGGGGCTCGGCGGCTGGATGGTGCTGCACGAGCAGGTCAGCCTGGGCACGTTCGTGGCCTTCGCCGCATACGTGGCGATGTTGTCCGGACCGGCCCGGATGTTGTCCAGCGTGGTGATCCAGGCGCAGCTGGCCCGCGCCGGTGTCGAGCGGATCAACGAGCTGATCGACTCTCAGCCCGAGGTGCAGGAGAAGCCGGACGCGGTGCGGCTGCCGGAGGGCCCGCTGGAAGTCCGGTTCGACGACGTGACCTTCGGCTACACCCGCGATCAACCGGTGCTGTCGGAGGCATCGCTGCTGGTCCGGCCGGGTGAGACGGTGGCGCTGGTGGGCCCGGCGGGCTCGGGCAAGTCGACGGTTTCGCTGCTGCTGCCGCGCTTCTACGACGTGCACTCGGGCAGCGTCGCGATCCGGCCCGCCTCCGACGGCGCGGCCGCGCACGACATCCGCGACCTGCGGTTGGACTCGCTGCGCAGCGCGGTGGGCGTGGTGTTCGAGGAAGCGTTCCTGTTCTCCGAAAGCATCCGCGGCAACATCGCCTACGGCCGTCCGGACGCCTCGGAAGCCGACGTGATCGCAGCGGCCAAGGCCGCCGAGGCGCACGAGTTCATCAGCTCGCTCCCCCACGGCTACGACACCGAGGTAGGCGAGCGCGGCCTCACCCTGTCCGGCGGGCAGCGCCAGCGGGTGGCGCTCGCGCGGGCGCTGCTGTCGAACCCGCGGATCCTGGTGCTCGACGACGCCACCTCGGCCGTCGACCCGGCGACCGAAGCGGCGATCCACGACACCCTGAGCTCGGTGACCGCCCAGCGCACGACGCTGCTGATCGCGCACCGCCGCTCGACGCTCGCGCTAGCCGACAGGATCGCCGTGTTGGACGAGGGCCGGGTGGTCGACGTCGGCACCGAGGAGGAGCTGTCGCAGCGCTGCGAGCTGTTCCGGTCGCTGCTGGCCGGGCCCGGCGAGTCCATCGACAACCGCCGCAGCGCCCTCACCCCGAACGACTCCGACATCACCCCCGAGCTGTGGCCGGAGCCGGAGGAGCCCGAACCCCTCGCCGCCGCTCCGATGGCGGGTTCGCGCGGCATGGCCGGCACGGCGATGCCGCCGACGCCGGAGCTGGTCGAAGGCATCCGGAAGCTGCCGCCGACGACCGACGAACCGCACCTGCGCGGTGAGGACCCGACCGCGCCCGACCCCGACTTCAAGCTGTCCCGGCTGCTGCGACCGATCCGCTGGGGCCTGCTGGTGACCGTGCTGCTGGTCACCGGCGACGCGCTGACCTCGATCGCACTGCCGTCCCTGGTGCGCCAGGGCGTCGACGGCGGTGTCGGCACCGGGAACGTCGACGTCCTGTGGTGGGCGACCGCGCTGGCCGCGGTGATCGTCGGCTTCGGCTGGGTGGTGGTCAAGCTGCAGACCGTCGTCACCGCCAGGACCGGCGAAACACTGCTCTACCTGCTGCGATTGCGCAGCTTCGCGCATCTGCAGCGGCTCGGCCTGGACTACTACGAGCGCGAGCTCGCCGGCCGGATCATGACCCGGATGACCACCGACGTCGACGCCCTGTCGACGTTCCTGCAGACCGGCCTGGCGACGTTCGTGGTCAGCGTGCTCACCCTGTTCGGCATCGCCGGTGCGCTGCTGATCACCGACGTGTCGCTGGCCCTGGTCGCGATGGCCGTGCTGCCGGTGCTGCTGGTGGCGACGGCGATCTTCCGCCGGGTCTCCTCGATCGCCTACGCCGAAGCGCGCGAGCGGGTCAGCACGGTCAACGCCGACCTGCAGGAGAACGTCTCGGGCATGCGGGTGGCGCAGGCGCACCGGCGCGAGAGGCACGCGGCGAAGGTGTTCGCGCAGCGCAGCGACGCCTACCGCCGTTCGCGGCTGCGCGCCCAGCGCTACATCGCCACGTACTTCCCGTTCGTCGCGCTGCTGTCCGAGATCGCCCAGGCCGCGGTGCTCGGCGTAGGCGCCGCGCGCGTCGCTTCCGGTGACCTGACGCCGGGCGTGCTGGTCGCGTTCCTGCTCTACCTCGGGTTGTTCTTCTCCCCGGTGCAGCAGCTGTCCGGCGTCTTCGACGGCTACCAGCAGGCCATGGTCGGGTTGCGGCGCATCGGTGACCTGCTGCGCACGCCGACCTCGGTGCCCGCGCCGGACGACCCGGCGCCGGTGCCCGAGCGGTTCGGCGGCGAGGTCGAGCTGCGGTCGGTGTCGTTCCGCTACCCCGGCACCGAGCAGTACGCGCTGCGCGACGTGTCGCTGCGGGTGCGCCCCGGCGAGACCGTCGCGCTGGTCGGCGCCACCGGCGCGGGCAAGTCGACGCTGATCAAGCTGATCGCCCGGTTCTACGACGTCACCGACGGCGCGGTGCTGATCGACGGGGTGGACGTCCGCCACTACGACCTGGCGGCGTTCCACCAGCGGCTGGCGGTGGTGCCGCAGGAGGGGCACCTGTTCACCGGCGACGTCGCGGACAACATCGCCTACGCGCGCCCGGGCGCCGAGCCCGTCGAGGTGGAGGGCGCGGCGCGGGCCGTCGGTGCGCTGCCGGGGATCGCGATGCTGAACAGCGGGTTCCGCCAGCAGGTCGGCGAGCGCGGCCGCGGCCTGTCCGCCGGTCAGCGGCAGCTGGTCGCGCTGGCCCGCGCCGAGCTGGTCGATCCCGACGTACTGCTGCTCGACGAGGCCACCGCGGCGCTGGACCCGGCCACCGAGTCGATGGTGATCGCGGCCAGCGACCAGCTGGCGGCGCAGCGCACCACGTTCGTCGTCGCGCACCGGCTGGCAACGGCGGCCCGCGCGGACCGCATCGTGGTCGTCGACGACGGCCGGATCGTCGAGCAAGGCCCCCATGCCGAGCTCCTCGCCGAAGGCAGCCACTACGCACGCCTCTGGCGAGCAGCGGACCCCAGCGCCCAAACCTCCAACATCGCCTAAGAGCCCGTCTCCGGAGGGCGGGCTGAACGCCTCCGGCGCTTCAAAGACAAAGAAGACCAAAGAGAGGAACCGGACACGCTCCGCAGTGGGGTGGACACTCGGAGATGACCGCATTGGTGCTGGTGAGGCGCTTGATGTGATGCTGTCTGGGATTCGGGAGAGTCGGTCACAGCCCGGGAACACGGCGTGTCGTTGAAACGTCATACTGGTTGCGGGCGACAACCCAGATGGAGTACTAGCAAGCGATGCTGAACCGCAAGTGAGGCAGCTAGGGTGCGGCCGTTGATCGTTCACGTGAGCCAACCGGGTCGATCCCGGCGCAAGCTGGGCTTTCCTGATCGATTTTGTGACAGAGCTCGTCAGCCGAACGGCCGTCCTGTGTGCCAACCTCGCGAATCGGACCGCTAGCCTGGTACCCGAGTGTGTCTGTAAATCACGAGCATATGGATTGAGGCGAACGCGAGCCGTGTCCAGCAGCCCTGCGTCACAGTTCGGCCCCAACGAGTGGTTGATCGAAGAGATGTACGAGCAGTACCTCCAAGATCCCACTTCAGTAGACTCGGCGTGGCACGAATTCTTCGCCGACTACAAGCCGGGCCAGGCAGCCACCGACAACACCGCTGCTGCCGCCGCCGCTGCAGCGGCCCCGACCACCACGGTGACCGCGACGCGCGCCGGCGAGACCAACGGTCAGGTCCCGCCGCCCGCCGCGACTGCCGCTCCGGTGGCGGCCAAGCCCGCCGCCGCTCCCAAGCCTTCCCCGCAGCAGGCCGCCAAGGCCGCCCCGGTCAAGCAGCCGCAGGCCGGTGAAGAGGTCAAGACGCTGCGCGGTGCCGCGGCTGCGATCGCCAAGAACATGGACCAGTCGCTGACCGTGCCGACCGCCACGAGCGTGCGCGCGGTACCGGCGAAGCTGCTGTTCGACAACCGCATCGTCATCAACAACCACCTCAAGCGGAACAAGGGCGGCAAGGTCTCCTTCACGCACCTGATCGGCTACGCGCTGATCCGTGCGGTCCGGGACTTCCCGAACATGAACCGCCACTACGGCGAGGACGCCAAGGGCAAGCCCGCGGCCGTCACGCCGGAGCACATCAACCTGGGCCTGGCGATCGACCTGCCGGCCAAGGACGGTTCCCGCAACCTCGTGGTCGCCTCCATCAAGGGCTGCGAGGACATGACGTTCCACCAGTTCTGGCAGGCCTACGAGGACATCATCCGCAAGGCCCGTGCCAACGCGCTGACCGCGGACGACTTCGCCGGCACCACCATCTCGCTGACCAACCCGGGTCCGTCGGGCACCAACCACTCGGTGCCGCGGCTGACCAAGGGCCAGAGCGCGATCATCGGCGTCGGGGCGATGGACTACCCGGCCGAGTTCCAGGGCGCCAGCGAGAAGGCCCTGGTCGACATGGGCGTCAGCAAGATCGTGACGCTGACCTCGACCTACGACCACCGGGTCATCCAGGGCGCCGAGTCCGGCGACTTCCTGCGCCGCGTCCACCAGCTGCTGCTGGGCGAGGACGGCTTCTTCGACGACATCTTCGCCTCGCTGCGCATCCCGTACGAGCCGGTGCGCTGGACGAAGGACATCCCGGAGGGCGCGGTCGACAAGACCGCCCGGGTGCTCGAGCTGATCGACGCCTACCGCACCCGCGGTCACCTGATGGCCGACATCGACCCGCTGAACTACCGGCAGCGGCGGCACGAGGACCTCGACGTCCTGTCGCACAGCCTGACGCTGTGGGACCTGGACCGGGAGTTCGCCGTCGGCGGGTTCGCCGGCAAGGAGCACATGCCGCTGCGCGACGTGCTCGGCGTGCTGCGCGACTCCTACTGCCGCACCGTCGGCGTGGAGTACATGCACATCCTGGAGCCCGACGAGCGCGAGTGGCTGCAGCAGCGGGTCGAGAAGAAGCACACCAAGCCGGAGCCGACCGAGCAGAAGTACATCCTGTCGAAGCTCAACGCGGCCGAGGCGTTCGAGACCTTCCTGCAGACCAAGTACGTCGGCCAGAAGCGCTTCTCGCTGGAGGGCGCGGAGACCGTCGTGCCGCTGCTGGACGCGGTGCTCGACACCTCCGCGGCGCACGACCTCGACGAGGTCGTCATCGGCATGCCGCACCGCGGTCGGCTCAACGTGCTGGCCAACATCGTCGGCAAGCCGATCTCGCAGATCTTCCGGGAGTTCGAGGGCAACCTCGACCCGGGTCAGGCGCACGGCTCCGGTGACGTCAAGTACCACCTGGGTGCCGAGGGCAAGTACTTCCGGATGTTCGGCGACGGCGAGACCAAGGTGTCGCTGACCTCCAACCCGTCGCACCTGGAGGCCGTGGACCCGGTGCTGGAGGGCATCGTCCGCGCCAAGCAGGACATCCTGGACAAGGGCCAGGAGGGCTTCACCGTCCTGCCGGTGCTGCTGCACGGCGACGCCGCCTTCGCCGGTCAGGGCGTGGTGGCCGAGACGCTGAACTTGTCGCTGCTGCGGGGCTACCGCACCGGCGGCACGGTGCACGTGATCGTCAACAACCAGGTCGGCTACACCACTGCGCCGGAGCACTCCCGCTCCAGCAAGTACTGCACCGACGTGGCGAAGATGATCGGTGCGCCGGTGTTCCACGTCAACGGCGACGACCCCGAGGCCTGCGTCTGGGTCGCGAAGCTGGCCGTGGAGTACCGCCAGGCGTTCGGCAAGGACGTCGTGATCGACATGGTCTGCTACCGACGCCGCGGTCACAACGAGGGCGACGACCCGTCCATGACCCAGCCGAAGATGTACGACGCCATCGACAAGATGCGCAGCGTCCGCAAGGTCTACACCGAATCCCTGATCGGCCGCGGCGACATGACCGTCGAAGAGGCCGAGAAGGCGCTCAAGGACTACGCGGCTCAGCTGGAGCACGTGTTCAACGAGGTCCGCGAGCTGGAGAAGCACCCGCCGGAGCCGAGCCCGTCGGTGGAGTCCGAGCAGAAGGTGCCGCGCGGCCTGGCGACCAAGATCTCCAAGGAGACCTTGGAGCGCATCTCCGAGGCGCAGATCAACCTGCCCGAGGGCTTCACCCCGCACCCGCGGGTCAAGCCGGTGCTCGAGCGCCGCGCCAAGATGGGTCGCGAGGGCGGCATCGACTGGGCGTTCGGTGAGCTGCTGGCGTTCGGTTCGCTGGTGATGGAGGGCCGCGGGGTCCGCCTGACCGGTCAGGACAGCCGCCGCGGCACGTTCGGCCAGCGCCACTCGGTGCTGATCGACCGCAAGAGCGACAACGAGTACACCCCGCTGCAGAACCTGTCGGACGACCAGGCGAAGTTCCTGGTCTACGACTCGGCGCTGTCGGAGTTCGCGGCGCTGGGCTTCGAGTACGGCTACTCGGTGGCCAACCCCGAGGCACTGGTGCTGTGGGAGGCGCAGTTCGGCGACTTCTTCAACGGCGCCCAGTCGATCATCGACGAGTTCATCTCGTCCGGTGAGGCCAAGTGGGGCCAGCGCTCCGACGTGGTCATGCTGCTGCCGCACGGCCACGAGGGCCAGGGCCCGGACCACACCTCGGGTCGCATCGAGCGCTGGCTGCAGCTGTGCGCCGAGGGTTCGATGACGGTCGCGCTGCCGTCGACCCCGGCGAACTACTTCCACCTGCTGCGGCGCCACGCGCTGGACGGCATCCAGCGTCCGCTGGTGGTGTTCACGCCGAAGTCGATGCTCCGCCTGAAGGCCGCGACCAGCCCGGTCGAGGACTTCACCGAGGGCAAGTTCACCTCGGTGATCGACGACCCGACGCAGCCGAACCCGGCCGATGTCCGCAAGATCGTGATGTGCACCGGCAAGCTCTACTACGAGCTGGCCGCGCACCGCGAGAAGGAGGGCATCACCGACACTGCGGTCGTCCGGCTCGAGCAGCTGTACCCGCTGCCGCACCGGAAGCTGGGCGCGCTGCTGGAGCGCTACCCGAACGCCACCGAGGTCCGCTGGACCCAGGAGGAGCCCGCCAACCAGGGTGCCTGGCCGTTCCTGGGCCTGGCGCTGCCGGAGCTGTTCCCGCAGCTGGTCGGCAAGCTCAAGCGGGTCTCGCGCCGTCCGATGGCCGCCCCGGCCACCGGTATGGCCAAGGTCCACGAGGTCGAGCAGGCCGAGATCGTGCGCACCGCGTTCGCCTGATCTGATCGGCTGAAGCGGGCCGTCGGTTCCACCCGGAACCGGCGGCCCGTTTTCGCACTTCAGGACGATGATGCGGTTCCGCTTCACCGCCCCGGCAAGACGTTTCGTACCCTGCTGTTCTGGTCGCACTGATTCCACGCGCCAGAAAGCGAAAACCCCCTAGGAGGAAGCGGTGTACTTCACCGACCGCGGCATCGAGGAGCTTGAGGACCGTCGCGGTGACGACTCGGTCACCCTGTCCTGGGTGGCCGACCGGATGCGCGCCTTCGTCGACCAGAACCCGGACTTCGAGGACGCCACGGAACGCCTGGCCACATTCCTCGCCCGAGACGACGCCGACGACGAGTAACCCCACTCGGCACCCCGAACGCCCGCGCGAACCAGCCAGCCAGCTGGCAACGGGACCCCGTCCCCGTCCGCGCGGGCGTTCGCGCGACTTGCCCCCGAAACGAGCGAACTGGGCGTCGAGCATTGATAGGGTCCCCCGCTTGGGGAGGACGAATGACCTATCAGGTTCTTATCGGGGAGCTTCGGAAGGCTTCGGACGCAACGCTCTCGGCGGTTGAACAAGCCGGGGAATCGAAGCTCTGTGCCGTGGGGGAAAAGATCAGCCAGGCTTTGCCCGGCTCAACGGCTGCCCCGGCGGCATCGAGCACCAGCCGCAGCTGGATGGACAGCGTGAAGCGCTGGTGTCGTTCCGGTACAACACACGCCGAAGCCCTGATCCGGAGCGCCGACACGTACGAGGCGACAGATCAGGATGCCGCGTCGGACATCAAGGCTGCGGGTGGTGCGTGATGACGACCATCGCGAACATCCGCCAGTGGAAGCCGGCCCTGCTCGACGAAGCGATCGACGATCTGAAACGCGAAGAAGATCGCCTGGTGCGGCTGGACGACGAACTCGCCGAGTCCGGCAAGCCAGCGGATTGGCAAGGCGACGCGGCCCAGGCTGCCGAGGACCGGCATCGCGACCTTGGCGAGAAGCTGCGAGAGCTCGTGGTCGAGGTGGCAGCAGTGCGCCGTGCCCTCATCGAGAACGTGGACGAGGTCCAGGCGGTGCAGCGGCAGCTGGCCGAGGCCGACTCCCTGGCGAGTTCCTACCGCTTCCACATCTGCGACGACGGTCGGATCGAAGACTTGGAGCACGTGGTGGTCGGCGGCCCCGGCAGCCGACTCGACGACGAAGACCGCTACCGGATGGAGCAGATCCGGCCCGACCTGGTGGACCGCGTCAAACGCCTGCTGACCCAGGCCGACGACGCAGACGCCGAACTGACCAAGGTCCTGCGGGACGCAGACCTGAACATGATGGAAACCAACGAGAACGGATCGCTCGCGGACGCAGCGGCCCTCGGAGACGCGCGCGGCCTCGCCGAGACGGTCGAACCACCCCCGCCAGGGACTCCGGCCGAAAATGCGCGGTGGTGGAACTCCCTACCTGCCGAAACACGAGCGGCAATGGCGGAGGCACCACCAGCATGGCTGGGCAACATGGACGGCATCCCGGCTACGATCCGGCACACCGCCAACGTCAACCGCCTCGACGACGAGCGCATGATGCTCCAAGCTCAAGCGGACCGCCTTCGATCGAAAATGGACAAGCCATACCCCGGCCCCGGCGGCAGGTTCAACAGGTCACTCGACCAAGCAGAACTCGATCGAGTCGATGCCAAGCTGCAGTCCTTGGACGAAATCGAGAAAGTCCTCGGCCCAGAGCATGACAAGCGACAGCTCTTGGTCATGGACAGCTCCGGCGAACGCATGAAAGCAGCAGTAGCGACCGGCAACGTGGACACGGCCAGCCACGTAGCGGTCTTCACCCCCGGCCTGGAAAGCAGGGTGGAAGACGGCCTTAAACCCTACGACTCAGCGATGGCCAGGCTGCAGAAAGATGCCGCCCACCAGTCACTTCGATACGGCGATGGCGGCGAGGTTGCCACCGTGACCTGGATCGGATACGAAGCTCCGCAGCTGTCCGAAACCCTGGACCCAGCCGACTCGGTCGCGACTGACAACCCAGCCAAGCACGGCGCCGAGGATCTCGCGAATTTCTACCGCGGGATCAACGAATCTCGATCAACCGAACCGCACCTCGTCGCTTTGGGGCACTCTTACGGTTCAACCACCACCGGCTATGCCTTGCAGCAAGACGGGACGGGAGTGGACGACGCCGTCGTCATGGGCTCGCCGGGCATGGGTACACCCCATCATTCGATGATCAACGTTCCAGATGGGAACCTGTACAACCTGGAATCGGACTGGGATCCCGTTGCTGACGTCGGAAGGTTTGGCTCCGATCCGTCAAACATGCCTGGTGTCGACAACCTCTCGACGCACGACGCAGTTTCGCCCGATGGGCAGCACCTTGTCCGCTCGACCGGGCACAACACGGGCAACGACGGAACGGGTTACCTCGATGCCGGAACCACCAGTCAATACAACGTAGGCGTGATAGTTGGCGGAGTTCCCGAACGAGCCGTGGACGCCAAGGGGTGACCAGAAAATTGCCGATTAGACTTTTAAAAGGCATGGCGCTTGTCGTATTCATTACTTTTGCCATGACTGGATGTGGGGGTACCCCGGTGACTTCGAAATTCGAGGGCGACGAGGCGACACAACGCGCCGAGTTGATGAGCCGCCCCAGCATCGAGGAGGCCAGCGCTCGGTATCTCGAGATGCTGGGACGGATGCGAGACGCACTGTCTGCGGAGTTCCCCTGGCTGCAGTGGGTCCACAACCAGGACCTGAACCACGCCGGGTGCGCCAACTTCGACAGCCCGGACGGAGAGATTCAGACGCTCGGGATTTGGAGTGCGAACGGCAACCTCCCGGACGAGCAGTGGCCGCGGGCGCAGCAGATCGCCGACGACATCTCACGTGAATACGGGTTCGGACCCTCACGTGCCATCGTCGATCGCCCCGCAGACCACGAAGTCGTCGGCAAAGACCAATTCGGCGCCACCTACGAATTTGGCACCGGGAAGAGAACGGTCCTCAGCGGCGGCACCGACTGCCACCTGCCGCAGGTGGCGAAGGACCGCATCGCCGCGACCGGGCGGTAGCGGCGTCACTCTTTCTGGTTGCTGTGTAGTGGGGCTAACCAGGCAGTGCAGAACTTCGCGATGGACGGTTGGGGCTGGTCGGGCCAGACTCCGTTTCGATGCAGACATCGAGAGCGGAGGAACCGTGCGCGCACTGGTGAAGACCTCGCCCGCGCCCGGCCTGGAGCTGGCCGAGGTCCCCGACCCGACACCGGGGCCAAACGACGTGGTGGTGCGCGTGCTGCGCACCGGGATCTGCGGGACCGACCTGCACATCGCGTCGTGGGACGAGTGGGCCGCCCGGACCGTGCCGACGCCGCTGGTGGTCGGGCACGAGTTCGCCGGGGAAGTCGTTGCGACCGGCAGCGCCGTCACCCGGGCCTCGGTTGGTGACTTCGTCAGCGGCGAGGGCCACATCGTGTGCGGGAAGTGCCGGAACTGCCTGGCGGGCCGCCGGCACCTGTGCGCGCACACCAAGGGGCTCGGCGTGCACCACGACGGGGCGTTCGCCGAGTTCGCGGTGCTGCCCGAGCAGAACGTATGGGTGCACCGCAGCGAGATCGACCCCGATGTGGCGGCGATCTTCGACCCGTTCGGCAACGCCGTGCACACCGCGCTGAGCTTCCCGGTCGTCGGCGAGGACGTGCTGATCACCGGCGCCGGGCCGATCGGGCTGATGGCCGCCAGCGTGGCCAAGCACGCGGGCGCTCGGCACGTGGTGATCACCGACGTCAGCGAGCACCGGCTGGAGCTGGCGCGGCGGATCGGCGTCGACCTCGCGGTGGACGTGTCCAAGACCCGGCTCGCCGACGCGCAGCAGCAGCTGGACATGAGCGAGGGCTTCGACGTCGCGATGGAGGTGTCCGGCCAGCCGGCGGCGCTGCGGGAGACCGTGGAGAACATGTCGCACGGCGGCCGGATCGCGATGCTCGGGCTGCCCGCCGAGGAGTTCTCGGTGGACTGGAGCGCCGTGGTGCTGAAGATGCTCACCGTCAAGGGCATCTACGGGCGCGAGATGTTCGAGACCTGGTACTCGATGTCGGTGCTGCTGGAGTCCGGGCTGGACCTGTCCCCCGTGATCACGCACCGCTTCCCGTACACCGAGCACGCCGAGGCGTTCGAGACGGCCCGCAGCGGTCGCTGCGGCAAGATCATCCTCGACTGGACAGCGAAGGGTTCCGCCTGATGTACACGATCGCCGACGGACTGCGCGCCGAACTGGACGAGATCCGCGCCGCGGGCCTGTACAAGGACGAGCGGGTGCTGGAGTCGCCGCAGAGCGCCCGGGTGGGTGTCGCCGACGCGGAGGTGCTGAACTTCTGCGCGAACAACTACCTGGGTCTGGCCGACCACCCCGCGCTGCTAGCCGCCGCCGAGCAGGCCCTTGCCAAGTGGGGTTTCGGGATGGCCTCAGTGCGGTTCATCTGCGGCACGCAGGCCCCGCACAAGGAGCTGGAGCGGCGGCTCTCGCAGTTCCTGGGCACCGATGACACGATCCTGTACAGCTCGTGCTTCGACGCCAACGGCGGGCTGTTCGAGACGCTGCTCGACGAGCGGGACGCGGTGATCTCCGACGAGCTCAACCACGCGAGCATCATCGACGGCATCCGGCTGTGCAAGGCCCGCCGCGGCCGCTACCGCAACCGGGACATGGCCGACCTGGAGCGGCTGCTGCGGGAGAACTCCGACGCGCGGCGCAAGCTGATCGTCACCGACGGCGTGTTCTCCATGGACGGCTACCTGGCGCCGCTGGACGAGATCTGCGCGCTCGCCGAGAAGTACCAGGCGCTGGTCGTGGTCGACGATTCGCACGCGGTCGGCTTCACCGGGCCGACCGGTGCTGGCACGCCCGAGCTGTTCGGGGTGACCGGCAAGGTAGACGTCGTGACCGGCACGCTGGGCAAGGCGCTGGGCGGCGCCAGCGGCGGTTACGTGTCCGGGCGGGCGGAGATCGTGGAGCTGCTGCGTCAGCGGTCCCGGCCGTACCTGTTCTCGAACTCGCTGGCCCCGTCGATCGTGGCGGCGTCGCTGGCCGCGCTGGACCTGGTGGCTTCGAAGCCGGAGCTGCGGCAGCGGCTGCGGGACAACAGCGAGCTGTTCCGGCGGCGGATGACCGAGGAGGGCTTCGACCTGCTGCCCGGCGAACACCCGATCATCCCGGTGATGATCGGCGACGCGGCCGAGGCGGCCCGGATGGCGGACCTGCTGCTGGCCGAGGGCGTGTACGTGATCGGGTTCTCCTACCCGGTGGTGCCCAAGGGCAAGGCCCGCATCCGCACCCAGATGTCGGCGGCGCACTCCGCCGCGGACGTGGAGCGGGCGGTTGCGGCGTTCGTCGCGGCCCGCGCCAGGATGGATAGCATCGACGTGTGATTGACCCGCGGCGGCTGCTGATCCTCCGCGCGCTCGCCGACCACGGCACGGTGCGCGCGGCGGCGGAGCGCCTCTACCTGACTCCGTCGGCGGTGTCTCAGCAGCTCACCGCGTTGGAGAACGAGGTCGGGCAGCCGCTGCTGGTGCGCCAGGGGCGGCGGGTCCGGTTGACCGCCGCGGGTGAGCTGCTGGTGGAGCACGCCAAGGCGGTACTGGCCGAGCTGGAGCGGGCCGAGGCGAGCCTGGCGGCCTGCGCGGAGGGCACGGTCGGCACCGTCGAGGTGGCGTCGTTCGCGTCGGCCATCACGCAGGTGGTGGCCCCGGCGATCGTGGCGCTGCGCGGTCGCGCACCGGACGTCCGAGTGCTGGTGCGCGACGCCGAGGCGCACAACAGCCTGATGATGCTGCTGGCCGGGGAGATCGACATCGCGATCTCGATGGAGTACACCTCCACGCTGCAGGCCGACGCGCGCCGGGTGATCCGCTTCCCGCTCTACACCGAGCCGTTCGACGTCGTGCTCCCCCGCGATCACGCGCTCGCGGACGCCCCGGAGGTGGCGTTGAGCGAGCTGCGCGACGCGGAGTGGATCGCGCCGCTGCCGGGCAACCCGTGTCGGGCGGTGGCCCAGGTGTGCTGCGAGAACGCGGGTTTCGTCCCGAACATCACGCACACCTCGGACGACTTCCGCGCCGTCGAGGCACTGGTGGCGGCGGGTACCGGGGTGGCGCTGGTGCCGCGCACAGCGATCTCCGGCGATCTGGGCGCGGTGTCGCACCCGGTCGCCGGAAAGGCACCCACCCGGCAGGTTTTCGCCGCTGTCCAATGTGGACGTGATGAGCATCCGCTGGTGCGCGTGGTGCTCGACGCCCTGCTGGAGCACCCCGGCGCCGAGTGAGTCAGCCAAGCAGCTCGTCGAACCTGCCCAGCGGGTTTTCCCTGGTCGGCAGGGCTGTCACGAACGGCAGCAGCTCCCGTTTCGCAACTTCGTGGATCCGGCGCAGCTCGGCGACCGGTTCGGGGTGCTCGTCGACCCGCAGGTCGAGGTACGGGTACAGCGCGCCGTTGTTCACGTGCAGCGCAGCGCTCTGCTTGCCTCGCCGGTCCCCGCCTGCTCGCTGGCCCGCTTCGAGCGAGGCGAGCAGTCGTTCGTGCAGCGGCTCGCCCGCGGCGGCCTCGAACTGCTCGGCCATGGCGTCCACCGTTCGCGCGTCCACCAGCATGTTCCCCGCGACGGCGTAACCGGACCCGACCCGGTGACCGCGCCACGGATGCGTTTCCGGACCGGTGTGGGCCGCAGCGCGACCACACCGGTCCACGACGATCACCTGACGCGACTCCGCTCCCGGATCCGAAGCGAGGAGCTTGCTCAGCGTCTCTTCGGCCGAGTGAGTCCGGAGCAGCTCCAAACCGTCGATCCCGAGCAGCGGGTTGATCAGCGCTTGGGTCGCGACGGTGCCGGAATCGGCGTGCGCGTGCACGGCCAGCGATCCGATCGCCGGCATGCAGGTGCTGATCGCAACACCTGCACAGCCGGCAGCCACGTCGTAGGCAGCGATCGAAAACGTGCCCGCGTACACGCCGAACCGCTTCAGCCGCGGTGTTGCCCGTGGGGCACCGCGCGCACGAGCGTCACCTCTGCCGTTCCGCCGTTGGGGACGTCGTAGGTCCGCGTTTCGCCCTGACGGGCTCCGGACAGCGCGGCACCGAGGGGCGACTCCGGCGAGTAGACGTCGAGGTCGTCATCGGCACCGTCGCGCACGCCGAGCAGGAACGTCTCGGTTTCGCCGTCGTCGAAGCGGACGGTGAGGACCATGCCGGGTTCGGCGACCCCGTCGTCCGGCGGGGTTTCACCGACCACCGCATCCCGCAGCAGCTCCTGGATCTCACGGATGCGGATGCGCCGCTGCCCCTCCTCGGTCAACGGATCGGCCTCGTCGCCACTGCCCTCGGCGCGGCGAGCGAGCAGGTCGTCGAGCTCGGCGCGCAGCCGGTCGTGCGCTTCCCTGGTCAGCCAGCGGGGTTGAGCGGTGGTCATGGTTACCTCGTGTTTCGATCGGTTCGGACGCGTTCGACTCGCAGCGTTCGGATGTGCGGGAATGCCTCTTCGGCCGATCTGGTGGCCGGTGCGCGTTTCCCTCGGGCCGAAATCGGCGGGGCGCTCAGCGGGCTGTGGTTTTCCCTCGCCGCGAGCAGCTGCATCGCATCGGCCGGAGGTTGCCGGGTACACGCCGATCACAGCAGACGTGCGCGGTTACGCAGACCATGACCAGCCCTCCCGTGTTCGACACCGGCGTTCCACACCGAGGATGGCCGAGCCACGAGCCGCACCCATTGTTCTGACCGAACAAAAACCTGATCGAATTTGTCCGCTTTTGCCATCAAGCTCCGAGCGGGAGTGTGCTTACGCGCGCGAGCTGCGTGAACGGAACTCCTCCTCCGCAGTTGCTTCCCACAGCTTCGCTTGTCGCCGCGCTGCGTCCAACAGCCGGGCGGTCACCGGATCCGGCTTCCAGCCTCCTCGACGTCCGAACGTGTGCAGGGCGCGCCGAACTGCTCGTGGAGCACGTCGACCAGTGGCCCGTCTCCGAACCAGCAGGCGGTGGTGTCCGGGCGGAACAGCAGTGCCGGGTGGTCCACTTCCGACTTCGCGCGCACCACGTCGACTCGATCCGCCCAGCCTTCGGGGACCTCCAGCGATCCGGTCAGGTCCAGCAGCACTCCGCGGCCGGAGCGCAGCAGTTCAGCCAGCCGCACCGGACCGTCGGCGGTCACCAAGTCCAGGTCGGGCACCCTGCCTTCGGCGTCCAGGCCGGACATCATGCCCGCCAGGTGGCGGTTGGTGTCGGGCAGGCGCATCAGGTCGGTGAAGATCTCGCGCAACGCCACCACGTCGTCGGTCGCGCGCGGATCGGCCAGCACCCGCTGGGCCGAAGTGTGGTGCAGCACGCGGGATCCCGCCGGATGCCGCTCGGCGTGGTAGCTGTCGAGCAGACCTTCGGGCGCCCACCCGGCCACGGTCGCGGCGAGCTTCCAGCCGAGGTTGAACGCGTCCTGCACCCCCAGGTTCAGGCCCTGACCGCCGAGCGGCGAGTGGATGTGCGCGGCATCGCCCGCGAACAGCACGCGCCCGGACCGGTACTGCTCCACCTGCCGGGTCGCGTCGCTGAACTGCGATGACGTCAGGACTTCCGCGAGCCGCGTCGCCGGACCGTAGATCGCGGTCAGCGCGCGCTGCACGTCGTCCGGGGTCGACGCGGGGCCTTCCGCGCTGCCGAAGGTGAACCGGTATCGGTCACCGCCGACCGGCACGAGCATCCCCCAGAAACCGCCGCCTTCCCCGGTCATCGTGCTGAAATGCCCGACGGTGACGGGAACCGAGTCCGAGACGGCGGCAAGCCGGATCTCCGCCAGCACCGCCTGGTACGTGCCGGGACGTCCGGGGAAAGGCATACCGAGCAACTTCCGCACGGTGCTGTGCGCGCCATCGCAGGCGACGACGTACTGGGCGCGCAGCGGTTCGCCGCCGGCGACGACGGACACCCCGGTGTCGTCCGGCTCGACGCTGGTCACCGGGTGATCGCGCAGCACCTGCACGCCTTGCGCGACGACCGCGGCCTCCAGCACTTCCTCGAACTCCGACTGCGGGATCGAGATCGGGTACGGGATCCGGGTGTTCCACGGCGTGCAGTCCAGCTCCACCGGCAGTACCGCGAAATGGCCTCCGACCTCGGCGCGCGGCAGGGCACGCGACAGCACCGGTTCGAGCAAGCCGCGGGCGTCCAGGAGTTCGGCGGTGCGGGGCTGGACTGCTCCGCCCTTGGTCTGCTCGACGCGTTCGGACAGCTTCTCCACGACCGCAGTTCGGGTCCCGGCCAGCGCCAACTCGTGCGCGATCGCCAATCCGGTCGGGCCCGCGCCGACCACCAGGACGTCCATAAAGTCCTCCTCAGTGCAAAAGTAGACTTAGTGCAATATAAACCCAAGTGCGGGGATCGTCTACCCTGAGGGTGTGGACCAGCAGACCGGGCTCCGCGAGCGGAAGAAGCAGCGCACTCGCGAAACGATCTCGAACACCGCCATCGCGCTGTTCCTCGAGAACGGGTTCGACCCGGTGTCGATCACGCAGGTCGCGGACGCCGCCGAGGTCTCGCGCCGCACCCTGTTCAGCTACTTCCCCACCAAGGAAGACCTCGTGGTGCACCGCTTCGCCGACCACGAGGAGGAAAGCGCCCGCGTCGTGCGCGCACGCCCGACGGACCAGTCCCCGCTGGACGCGCTGCGCGCGCACTTCCTCGACGGACTGCGCCGCCACGATGCGATCACGGGGATCAGCGACAACCCCGAGGTGATCGCGCTCTACGAGCTGATCCTGGACACCCCCGCGCTCTACGCGCGGATCACCAGGTTCTTCGAGAACAGCGAACGCGCGCTGGTGGACGCACTGCGCGAAACCGACGACCAGCCCGACCTGACCGCCCGACTGATGGCGGCCCAGATCACCGCCATCCAGCGCACCCTCTCGCTGAACAATTTCCGCCGCGCTGTCAACGGAATCACCGCGACGGATGCGTATCCGGAAGCGGTGACTGCTGCCGAGCTGGGCTTCGACCTCCTGCACGACGGCCTGCGGCGCTGAATGTCCCGAACCACCGCCGCGCGGTCGAGTTGATCACTACTCTGCACGCCGTAACTGGCCCCTGATCGCCAAACCACCGTCCCCCAAGGACCTCCGCGGACGTTCGGAGACGATGTGAATCTGCTGATCTACTTCCTGGCCGTGCAAGCCGTTGTCGCAGTGCTCTGGTCAAACCCCCTGCGCGGCCGCAAGCTCCTGGTCAAGTGGGGCGTGCCCGAACCGTCGGGCACCCAGATCACGATGGCGCTGCACTACCGGCGGCTGCGGTGGATCTGCTACCCGTTCCTGTTCACCGGAATGGCCGGCGTCTCCATGCTGGTGGCCGGGGATGACCGGGACGGGATGACCTCGATCCCGGCAGCTCTGCTGTTCGCCGCAGCAATCGCCGAGCTGCTGGCGCTCCCGACCAGCAAGCACGCACCACCCGTGCGGCGCCCCTTGTTCTCGCTCATCCCTCGATGGGGCGTGGCGATGTACGGCGCCGCAGTGCTGGTCACGATCGTCGTCGGGATCATCGACCTGCCCGCGGAGGAACTCGCAACATCAGCGCTGACCAGCACCAACGCCCCGAATCCTGGTATCGCACAACGACCGATTCCGATCGCCGCACCGCTGATGGCAACCGCGGTGGTTCTGCTCGCCGTCGCGGTGGTGCTGCGGATGTCCACGACGCGATCGTTCAGCGCCGACCGCGCAGTGGACCTCGCGCTGCGAGTTCGCAGCGCGAGGGTCGCACTGGCGCTCGGCGTGGTGAGCCAAATGGTTTACGTGCTTCCACTGGCCTGGTGGCGGATCCCGGTGGTCGCGAACCAGATGAATCCGGGCGACTCTGCACTGGACTGGGTGCGGCAGGCCGACCGCACCGTCGGCCTACCGCTGGTCGTACTCATCTACATCACCCTGGCCTGCTGGCCCCTGCTCGCCAGTCCACCATCGCCCAAGGGCCTGCTGCAGAAGCACCCGTCCTGACTCGACGCGATTCGCGGATCAGCGGACCCGGTTGCCCTTGCGCCAGACCGCCTGGGTGAGCGGGACGCCCGGGCGGTAGGCGAGCCAGGTGGTGCTGGGCGCGTTCAGGACGTGCACGTCGGCTCGGGCGCCTTCGCGCAGGACGCCGACCGCGCCTTCGCCGGTGTTGCGGCGCAAGGCCTTGGCTCCGCCGAGGGTTGCCGCGCGGATCGCTTCGTCGATGGTCATGCGCATCTGCAGGACCGCCGTGGTCACGCAGAAGGCCATGGACGAGGTGTAGGACGAGCCGGGGTTGCAGTTGGCGGCCAGGGCCACCGTCGCACCCGCGTCGAGCAGCGCTCGGGCGTCCGGGAGCGGCTGGCGGGTCGAGAGGTCGCACGCCGGCAGCAGGGTCGCGACCGTGTCGGAACCGGCCAGGGCGTCCACATCGGACTCGTTCAGGTAAGTGCAGTGGTCCACGCTCGCCGCACCGAGCTCGACGGCGAGCTTCACGCCGGGGCCCTGCTGGAGCTGGTTGCCGTGCACCCGGAGGCCGAGGCCGCGGGCCTTCGCCGCCTCCAGCACCCGACGGGACTGGGCCTCGTCGAACGCGCCGTGCTCGCAGAAGACGTCGCACCAGCCCACGTGCGGGGCCACCGCGTCGAGCATCTCGCCACAGACCAGGTCGACGTAGCTGTCCGCGTCCTCGCCCGGCGGCACCAGGTGCGCGCCGAGGAAGGTCACCTCGTCGGCTTCCGCGGCGACCTTCGCCGAGCGCAGTTCGTCGGCGACCGTCAGGCCGTAGCCGGTCTTGGTCTCCATGCACGTGGTGCCCTGGGCGGCTGCTTCGTCGAGGTGCGCACGCAGGTTCGCAGCCAGCTCCTCGTCGGTGGCGGCGCGGGTGGCGCCGACGGTCACCGCGATCCCGCCCGCCTGGTAGGGCTTGCCGTCCATGCGGGCGGCGAACTCGGCGGTGCGGTCGCCGGCGAACACGAGGTGGCTGTGGCTGTCGACCCAGCCGGGCAGGACCGCGCGGCCTTCGACGTCGACCCGCTCGTCGGCGTCCGGAGCGTCCGATGTGGACCCGACCCAGGCGACGCGGTCGCCGTCGAGGACCAGGGCGGCGTCGGTGAGCGTGCCCAGCTCGTCGTCGTTCGTGGTCAGCTCGCCGATTCCAGTAATAACAGTGGTTGCCATCGCTTGCTGGTCCTTGCTCCTAGTACTTGCTGATCATCTGGGTTCGCGCAGGTCGGCGATCGAGTCGCGCAGTTCTCGCGCGGCATCGATCGCGCAATGCGCTCGGTCGTGCAAGATGCGTTGACCGTCCACAATCACCTCTTGCACATCGTCAGCCCGCGCGACGACCGGAACCGCGCCGGGCTCAGCTCCCGCCAGGCGGGTCGAACCGACGTCGATCGCGACGAAGTCGGCGCGTGCTCCGACTTCGAGCCGACCGGCGTCCGTCCAGCCGAGGGACCGGTGGCCGGATTCGGCTGCCACGTCGAGCAGTTCTCCGGCGCTGAAGTGGCCGCGGGTTTCGGCGTCCAGCCGTTGGTAGGACTCGAGCGCCTGGACTTCGGCGAACGGGTCGATCACCGAGTGCCCGTCGCTTCCGATCGACAGCCCGCTGCCAGCTGCACGCAGCTCCGGGGCGGGGCCGATGCCGTCGGCCAGGTCCGCTTCGGTCGTCGGACACAAGCAGACCTTCGTCCCGCTGCCGCCCAGCAGCGCCACGTCAGCCGCGGCCAGATGGGTGGCGTGGACGGCGGTGGTGTCCGGGCCGAGCGCACCGCGCGATTCCAGCAGCTGCGCCGGCGTGCAGCCGTGCGCGGCGAGGCAGGCATCGTTCTCGGCGCGCTGCTCGGACAGGTGGACGTGCAGCGGTTTACGACGCGCCCAACCGACGACGTCCGGGATCTGCTCGCTCGGCACCGCGCGGACCGAATGCACCGCAGCGCCGAGGTGAACCCGGTCACCATCCACAGTGAACTCATCCATCCGAGCCGCCCAGCCCGCCGCGTCCCCGTCGGAGAACCGCAGCTGCACGCCCTCCAGCTCACGGCCGAAACCGCCTGCCAGATAACAGGTGTCCAGCAGCGTGATCCGGATTCCCGCGTCCCGCGCCGCCTGCACCAACGCCTCGCCCATCGCGTTCGGATCGGTGTAGCGGGCGCCGTTCGCGGCGTGGTGCAGGTAGTGGAACTCGCCGACGCAGGTGATCCCGGCCAACGCCATCTCCGCGTACACGCCGCGCGCGAGCCGGTAGTAGCTGTCCGGGTCGAGCGCCTCCGCCACCTGGTACATCTGCTCGCGCCAGGTCCAGAAGGTGCCGCGCGCACCGGTGTGCCAGCCGCGCAGTGCCCGGTGGAAGGCGTGCGAGTGGGCGTTGGCGAGTCCCGGCAACACCATTCCCGGCAGCCGCTCCGCATCGTCGGCCGGAACGTCGACCGCCACCGCGGTGATCCGGCCGCCGTCGACGTCGAACCGCACGTCCGGCTCCGGGCCCGACGGCAGCCAGGCCCATTCGCACCAGTACGTCGTCATGGCTTCACCCCGCCAGGTGTTCCAGGACGCGCGCGAGCGCTTGCGCGCCTTCGGTGCAGTCGTCGGCTTCGGCGTGCTCTTCCGGGGCGTGGCTGATGCCGGTCGGGTTGCGCACGAACAACATCGCGGTCGGCACTTCAGCAGCGAGGACACCCGCGTCGTGCCCGGCACCCGTGGCCAGCGCCGGAGCGTCGTTCAGCAGTCCGCTGAGCTGGTCGCGGAACGCCGGGTCGAAGTGGACCGTGTCGCCGTAGGACTCCTCGACGACCTCCACCTGGCAGCCCTCGGCGGCGGCGAGTTCCTGCGCGGCGCCGGTCAGATCCGTCACCATGGAGCGGGTTCCCCGGTCCTGCGGCGACCGCGCGTCCAACCATATGTCCACAGTGGACGCGATGACGTTGGTGCCGCCCGGGGTCGGCACCAACCTGCCGACCGTCGCCCGGCCGTCGGCGACCGATCCGGCGGCCCGGCGTGCTTCCACCACCAGCTGCGCGGCGGGCAGCATCGGATCCCGTCGGTCGGCCAGCAGCGTCGCGCCCGCGTGGTTTCCCTGGCCGCTGAACCGGAACCGCCACCTGCCGTGCGCCAGGATCGAGGAGGCCACCGCGACCGGCCGGTCCAGGTCGATCAGCCCGCGCCCCTGCTCCACGTGCAGCTCGACGAACTGCCCGATGCGCCGCAGCGCCTCCTCGTCCCGCCCCACCCGGGACGGGTCCGCGCCGAAGGAGCTCATCGCCTCGGCGAAGGTGACGCCGCTCGGGTCGCGCAGCGCGCGGGCGCGGTCGGCGTCGATGGTCCCGGCCAGCAGTCGCGAACCCAGGCACGGCACGCCGAACCTGCCACCTTCCTCCTCGGCGAACACCACCACCGCCATCGGGCGCTGCGGACGGAAACCCTTCGCCCGCAACAGATCCACGGCGCTCAGCGAGCTGACCACGCCCAGCGGTCCGTCGAAGGCGCCGCCTCCGGGCACCGAGTCCAGGTGGCTCCCGGTGACCACTGCGTCGTCGCCAGGCTCACCCCACCACGCCCAGATGTTGGCGTTGCGGTCGGTGGTGACCCGCAGGTCACGGGCCTCGGCCTGCTCGACGAACCACTCGCGCAGCTCCCGCTCGGCATCGTCGAAGACGTGCCGCGAGTACCCGCCGCGCCGCCGATCCGCGCCAACCCCGTCGATCGCCGCCAACAACGCATCAGGTGTGACCACCTCGACCCCTTCCCACGGACCGCGATCTCAATCAGTTTCAGGCAGAACTGACGCCTGGTTCGTCCTGACAGCTTTAGGCAGAACTGACCGCTCAGCTCACCAGCGGCGTGCGGACGCCGCGCTCCGCCGCGACCTGCTCGGCGCGCTGGTAACCCGCGTCGACGTGGCGGATCACCCCCATGCCGGGATCGTTGGTCAGCACCCGCGCCAACTTCCGCCCCGCCAGCTCGGTGCCGTCGGCGACGGTGACCTGCCCGGCGTGCAGCGAACGCCCCATGCCGACCCCGCCACCGTGGTGCAGCGACACCCACGTGGCCCCAGAAGCCGTGTTGACCAGCGCGTTCAGCAGCGGCCAGTCGGCCACCGCGTCCGAGGTGTCGGCCATCGCCTCGGTCTCCCGGTACGGCGAGGCCACCGAACCGCAGTCCAGGTGGTCGCGGCCGAGGACCACCGGCGCCTTGAGCTCGCCGGAGGCGACCATCTCGTTGAACCGCTCGCCAGCAGCCGCGCGCTCGCCGTAGCCGAGCCAGCAGATCCGCGCGGGCAGGCCTTGGAACGACACCCTCTCGCCCGCCATCCGGATCCACCGGGTCAGGTGCTCGTCCTCGCCGAACAGATCCAGGATCGCCCGGTCGGTCGCGGCGATGTCGGCCGGATCCCCGGACAGCGCCGCCCACCGGAACGGGCCCTTGCCCTCGCAGAACAGCGGCCGGATGTAGGCGGGCACGAACCCCGGGTAGTCGAACGCGCGCTCGTAGCCGGCGAGCTGGGCCTCCCCGCGCAGCGAGTTGCCGTAGTCGAACACCTCCGCACCGGCGTCGAGGAACCCGACCATCGCTTCGACGTGCTCGGCCATCGACTCGCGCGCCCGCTCGGTGAACTCGTCGGGCTTGCCGGCCGCGTAGTCGGCCCAGTCCTCCAGCGCGACGCCCTTCGGCAGGTAGGACAGCGGGTCGTGCGCGGAGGTCTGGTCGGTGACGATGTCGACCGGCACCCCGCGCCGCAGGATCTCCGGCAGCACCTCGGCGGCGTTGCCGATCACCGCGACCGAGTACGCGCGCCGCTCCTCCTTGGCTGCCACGGCTTTGGCGATCGCATCGTCGAGGTCAGCGGCGACTTCGTCGAGGTAGTTGTGCCGGACGCGGCGGTGCGCGCGCTCGGGGTCGCACTCCACGACCAGCGCCACGCCGTCGTTCATGGTCACCGCCAGCGGCTGCGCGCCACCCATGCCGCCGAGCCCTGCGGTGAGCGTCAGCGTGCCCGCCAGGGATCCGCCGAAGCGCTTCGCCGCGACCGCGCCGAACGTCTCGTAGGTGCCCTGCAAGATGCCCTGCGTGCCGATGTAGATCCACGAACCGGCGGTCATCTGCCCGTACATCATCAGGCCGAGCGCGTCGAGGCGGCGGAACTCCGCCCAGTTCGCCCAGTCGCCGACCAGGTTGGAGTTGGCGATCAGCACGCGCGGCGCCCACTCGTGGGTCTGCAGCACCCCGACCGGCTTGCCCGACTGCACCAGCAGCGTCTCGTCCTCGCGCAGCTCGGTCAGCTCGCGAACCATCGCGTCGAAGGACGCCCAGTTGCGCGCAGCCTTGCCCGTGCCGCCGTAAACCACCAGGTCATCGGGCCGCTCGGCGACCTCGGGGTCGAGGTTGTTCTGCAACATCCGCAGCGGCGCTTCGGTGCTCCAGCTGCGCGCCGTCAGCGTCGTACCGCGCGGGGCGCGCACGGGTCGGGCTTGGCTCATGACACCCTCCACTTCACACGAACTCGGTGCTGGCGGCCCGCACGGCGCCAGAGCGGATCAGGTCTTCGACTTCGGCGATCTCCGGGGCGACGTGCCAGAGCTGCGTCAACACCGCGCGGGCCCGGCCGCGGGCGACCGAGACCACCTGGTCGCGGGCCAGCGGTTCCGGACCGAGGTTCAGCGCGTTTTCACGCATACCTCCATACCAACGCCACTACGCGATTCGCATAAGCCCGGATAGGGTGAGAGCGTCTGGCATTCCAGACTGCGGGAGGTTGCAGTGGGCGACAGCAGCGACGTGCCGGCGCTGCGGCGGGGTCTGGCGATCCTGCGGCTGCTGGCTGGGCGGGCCGGACCGGTGTCGGCGGGCGTCATCGCCCGCGACCTGGACCTGCCGCGCTCCACCACCTACCACCTGCTGGCTGAGCTGGTGGCGGCCGGATTCGTCACCCACCTGCCCGAGGAACGACGCTACGGCCTGGGCATGGCGACCTTCGAACTCGGCTCCGCGTACCTGCGCCACGACCCCCTGGAACGCCTGGCCGGACCGCTGCTGCGCCGCCTGGTCGACCAGGTCGGCACCACCACGCACCTGGGCGTCCTGCACGGCGGCGAGTCGCTGTACCTGCTCAAGGAACGCCCGTCCCAGCCGCAGACGCTGGTCACGGACGTCGGCGTGCGCCTGCCCGCCCAGCTGACCGCGTCCGGCCGAGCGATGCTCGCGCACCTGCCCGCGGCGCAGGTGCGCGCCCTGCTGCCCTCCAGTGAGGTGTTCGTCCGCCGGACCGACCGCGGCCCCCGCAACCTCCCCGAACTGCGCCGCCTGCTCGGCACGGAGCAACGCCGCGGCTGGGCCGTCGAGGACGGCTTCGTCACGACGGGCTTCGCGTCGGTGGCGTCGGCGGTGTTCGACCACGGAGCCCGCCCGATCGCGGCGATCAGCGTGACCTTCCGCCACCTGTGCGAAGGCCCGGAGTGCGGCGAAACCTGGTCCGACCTGGCCACCCACGTCCACCGAACAGCAGCAGAACTGACCACCAGAATCAGCGGCCGCGCGACCTGACGGCGACCACGACGCCCGAGCACAGCTGTTGACGCGGTGGCGACGTCCGTCGATGGGTCTCCTACCTGTATCCGCAGGCTGACTGGTGCCACTACCGCGTGAACGGTGGCGATACAGCGCGGACGCTGGTGAGCACCGCCTCCGGCGGCGGAGCGATCGGTGGTGAACGGCCGTCGATTTTGCTTGAAATTGGCTGGCTCCGGACCGCAGCGTTCCGTCCAGAACGACGCCAATTTCAGGCAAAATTGCCTCGCGCACGAGGTGACCACCTACCGCTTTGAACCCAAAATCAGCCCCGTCCCAAACCGGCATCGTTCCCCGAAAAGCCCGCCCTGTATCACCGCTGTCGGCTCGGAAGCGACCGTCTCACGGCCACAGCACCCCAGGGTGACGGAAGCGCGCAGGGCGCCTCCATGCACTGGAGACGCCCTGCGCGCGTGCGGTCAGAGGCCTGCGCTCGTGACGAATTCCTTGGCGAGGTCTGCTGGGTTGGCCTTTTCGACCTCGAGGCGGCGGTTGAGGTCCGTGAGCTTGTCCGTGGTCAGGGCATTGGAGACCTTGTTCAGGGCTTCGGCCTGCTGCGGGGTCAGCTTTCCCTTGTGCGCCAAGGGGACCACGTTCTGGGCCGGGAACATGTTCTTCGGGTCGTCCAGCTTCACCAGCTTCTCCTCCCCGATCTGGGAGGACGTGGTGAACAGGTTCGCGACCTGGATCTGCCCGTCGACCAGCGCGTTCACCGTGATCGTGCCGGCCTCGACCGGGCGGATCTCCTTGAACGTGCAGCCGTAGTCCTCGGCGATCTTGGACTCCCAGCGGGACTTCCACTCCGCCGGGGCGCCCAGCACCAGCTCACCGCAGCGCGGCCCGAGGTCGGCCATCGAACGCAGCCCGCTGTCCGCGGTGGCCGAGGTGACGGTCAGGACGTCGGAGTCCTCCGCCGGGGACTGCTCGAGCAGCTCCATCTCGCCCGGCACGGCCTGCTTGAGCTGGTCGTAGACCTGCTGCGACTCGGTCGCCGAGGACTTCGGGTCCAGGTACTCCAGCAGGTTCCCGGTGTAGTCGGGCACCACCGCGAGCTCGCCGTTCTTCACCGCGTTGACGTAGAACTCGCGGGCCCCGATGCGGGGTTTGGTCTCCACCTCAGCGCCGGTGGTCTTCAGCGCCTCGGCGTAGATGTGCATCAACAGCTCGCTCTCCGCGAAGTCCGCCGAGCCGAGCACCAGGGTTCCGCCCTGGTTCCCGTTGTTCTCCAACGGGTTCTGCGATCCGCAGCCGGTCAGCAGCAGCGCCGCCGCAGCAGCGCACACCAGCAACCGCTTCATCAGTCGTTACCTCCTCGTCGAGCGGCCAGCTGCAGACCGCGCGGCACCAGCAGCCGGGTCGCGCCGGCCAACACCAGATCGAGCAGCACCGCCAGGACCGCGATGACGATCGCGGCCGAGGCCATCTGCGCGTAGTCGCTGATCTTCAAACCGTCCAGCAGGATCCGTCCCAGCCCGCCGAGGCCGACGTAGGCGGCGACGGCCGCGGTAGCCACCACCTGCAGCATCGCGCTGCGCACCCCGCCGAGCACCAGCGGCAGCGCGGTCGGCAGCTCCACCTGCCACAGCCGCTGCCCGGACGTCATCCCCATGCCCTTGGCGGCGTCCACCGCGTCGGCCGGAGCGTTGCGGATCCCGGCGTAAGCGCCGGAGAGGATCGACGGGATCGCCAAGATCACCAGCCCGGCCAGTGCGGGCAGTTCGCCGAGCCCGAAGCCCAGCACCAGAATCGTCACCACGCCCAGGGTCGGGAGCGCGCGCATCGCGTTGCTGAGCCCGACCACGAACACCGAACCGCGCCCGGTATGTCCGATGTAGACGCCGAGCGGCACGGCCACCACCGAGGCCGCCGCCACCGACACCACGCAGTAGTAGAGGTGCAGCAGGGTCTGCGCCAGGATCCCGCCCGGCCCGGTCCAGTGCGCGGGGTTGATCAACCACGCGATCAAATCGCCGATCACGCCGCCTTCACCCCCACTCGCGCCCACGGGGTGAGCAGCCGCCACAGCACCACCAGCAGCAGATCCACCACCAGCGCCAACAGCAGGGTCAGCACGATGCCGATGAGGATCTGCTCGGGGTAATCGCGCTGGAACCCGTCGGTGAACAACCGGCCCAGACCACCGATGCCGACCAGCGCACCCACGCTGACCAGGCTGATGTTGCTGACCGACGCCACCCGGACCGCGGCGGCCAGCACCGGAACCGATAGCGGCAGCTCAACGGTGAGGAACCGCCGGGTGGGCCGGAAGCCCATCGCGGTGGCGGCGGCGACGATGTGCGTGGGCACCGAGTCGAGCGCGTCCTTGACCGGACGCACCAGCAGCGCCGCGGTGTAGAGCGTCAGCGCGATGATCACGTTGATCGGCGACAGCAGCGGGGTGCCCAAGATGCCGGGGATCAGCACGAACAGCGCCAGCGACGGGATCGTGTAGACGACGTTCGAGGTGCCCTGCAACGGGCCGCGCAACCAGCGCACCTGCTGCGCCAGCCGCCCCAGCGGCAACGCCAGCAGCACGCCGAGCACCAGCGGCACCAGGGCCAGGTAGACGTGTTGGGCGAGCTGGCCGAACACCAGCTCGCGATTGCTCGGACTGCCGAAGTAGTCGATCACGGCAGCCCCTGGGGTCGGCGGTGCCGCTCGATCGCGCCGAGCACGTGCTCCGCGGTGACCACACCGACGTACCCACCGTCACCATCGACCACTACGCCCAACCCGGTCGGCGCCGACAGCGCAGCATCCAACGCACCGCGCAGTGGAGTGCCCCGCGTGTACAGCGATCCACCTGCGACGAGCCGGTCTTCGGCCAGCGCACCGTCCACTTCGGTCTCCGGCGGCAGCCAGCCGCGCGGCCGACCGGACTCGTCCAGCGCCAACCGCCACAGATCCTGCCGGTTCACCCGAGCACCGAGCTCGACGGTGTCCACCGGCTGCGGCCGCAGGCCATCGGAGTCCACGAAGGACAGTCGGCGGTAGCCGCGGTCGCGACCGACGAACGCGGTCACGAAGTCGTCGGACGGTTCGGCCAGCAGGTCGTCGGGTTCGGCGTACTGGGCGAGGTGTCCGCCCTGCCGCAGCACCGCGACCTTCTCCCCCAGCTTGATGGCCTCGTCGATGTCGTGCGTGACGAACAGGACCGTCTTGTCCAGCTCGTCCTGCAACCGCAGCAGCTCGTCCTGCAGCCCCTCGCGCACCACCGGGTCGACAGCGCTGAACGGCTCGTCCATCAGCAGCACCGGCGGATCGGCCGCCAGCGCCCGGGCCACCCCGACGCGCTGCTGCTGACCGCCGGAGAGCTGAGCCGGGTAGCGCTTGCCCAGCTCCGGCTGCAATCCGACCAGCTCCAGCAGCTCCCCAGCGCGCTTGCGGGCCTCCTGCTTGCTGCGTCCGTGCAGCAGCGGCACCGTCGCGATGTTGTCGAGCACGTTGCGGTGCGGGAACAACCCCGCCTGCTGGATCACGTAACCGATGCCACGGCGCAGCTCCGCCGGGTCGCGCTCGCGCACGTCAGTACCGCCGACGAGCACCTTGCCCGACGACGGTTCGATCATCCGGTTCACCATCCGCATCAACGTGGTCTTCCCGCACCCCGAAGGGCCGACCAACACGGTGATGGTGCCTGTCCCCACCGACAGACTGAGCTCGTGGACGGCGACGGTGCCGTTCTGGTACTCCTTGCGCACGGCTTGGAACTCGATCAAGCGAGCCCCCTCAAGTAGTCGCGGTCCGCTTTAAACCCGGCCGACCCTAGCTCGATCGATGGCATCGTGCGATCGGCGAGACACACGCGTGATCTCGTTCCTCCTGCTGGGAGCGCGACCTCCGAGCAGGGCCCGTAAGCTAATTCACCCGATGAACACTGCTCCGAATGCCGCCACTCCTGATCCCGTCGACGCCGTGCAAGGGTTGCTCACCGACGCCGGTGTTCTCGCACGTCACCTGCGCGAAGTCCTCGCTCAGCTAACCGGTGAGCCCGTCGAGCTCGACGAGCTGATCCGCCGCACCGCGGTGGCGCGGCGAACCGTCGAGGACCTGCTCGCCGCGATCGGTTCCGACCTGGAATCCACCGGCAGCGCGCACCGGCTGTCCGCGCAGGCCCGCGACCGCTACCGGGAACGCTTCGCGCTGGACGAGCTGGGCGCGGCCGCGCCGGCCGAGGCCGAGCAGTTGGCGCTGATGCGCGAGTTCGTCGAAAGCGGTCCGCGGCCAGCGGCGGCTCTCGACCACGTCACCGCCACCCCGGAAACCGCGCTGCGCCGCGCCGAATGGCTGCGCGACAACTACGACCTGCGCGGCGCCAACATCCTCTGCCTGGGCGACCACGACCTGACCTCGCTGGCGCTGGGGCTGGTGGTGCCGTCGGCGTCGGTGACCGTCGTGGACCTCGACGAGCGGATCCTGCAGCACATCGACACCGTTGCCGCCGAACGCGGCTTCGACGTCCGCACCCTGCACACCGACCTGCGCTTCGGGGTCCCGTCGGCGGTGGAAGGCTGGGCCGACCTGGTGTTCACCGACCCGCCCTACACCCCGGAGGGCATCGGCCTGTTCGCCGCCCGCGCCGCCGAATGCCTGGCCGGACCGAACAGCCGACTGCTGGTCGCCTACGGCTACAGCACGCGGACGCCCGCGCTGGGGCACAAGGTGCAGCAGGAACTGCTGCGACTGGGCATGGTGTTCGAGGCGATCCTGCCGCAGTTCCACCGCTACTTCGGCGCGCAGGCCATCGGCAGCGCCAGCGACCTGTACGTGTGCCAGCCGACCGCGCACACCCGCAAGCTCGCGCTGCGGCAGGCACCCGGCATCTACACGCACGGGCCGCAGTCGGTGGAGGCGATCGAAGCGACGGCGTCGCCGGAGTTCCTGGGCGCGATCGGCGAACGCCTCGGCAGCCCAGTCTCCTCGCTGCGCGATCCCGGCTGGTCGAAGCCGATCCGACGGCTGCCGCAGCCGCCGGTGTACGATCTGCGGTCGGATCCGGGCCCGTGGCTGGCGCGGATGTTGCTGGCGGGCAACGCCGACCGGGTCAGCTTCCTGGTCGACAACAACCACCCGGACATCACCAACGAACGCGCCCAGCACGCGCTGTCCGAGCTGGTCGAGGCGAAGTACCGGCTGCGCTTCCACCGCAGCACGCCGGACGCCAAGCACGCCCTCGTGGTGGCCGACCTGGTGGAGTCGGACTCGGTGGCGGGATACCTGCTGCAGCGAACGCACGGCAAGCTCGGCAACGTCTGGCGCGAAGCCCTGATCGCGCACGTCGACCCCGAGCTCACCAAGCGCGAGGCCAAGGAACGAGTCGCCGCGCTCGCCCCGACACCGACCGACCTGGACCTGCGCCTGATCGACCTCCCCCGCCACCGAATCGCCGACCTGCTAGCCGTCACCGTCTAGTCGGACGGTGGTGAAGCGGAGGAACTGCTGGACCATCGGGCCCAGGACCACCGCGATCAGCACCGTGCCGAAACCGGCGGTTCCGCCCAGCAGCCAGCCGATGGCCAGCACGACGAGTTCGATCGCGGTGCGCACCAGCCAGATCGGCTTGCCGGTGACGCGGACCGCGCCGGTCATCAGGCCGTCGCGCGGCCCGGAACCGAACCTGGCGCCCAGGTAGACCGCGTCGAAGAAGGTCAGCATCAGCAGGCCCAGCAGGAGATAGCCGACCTGCTGGGCCAGCGAGCTCGGTGCGGACACGAAGCGCGCGACGAAGTCCGCCGAAGTGCCGACCAGGACCACGTTCAGGAACGTGCCCAAGCCCGGTAGCTCGCGCAGCGGGATCCAGCAGAGCAGGACGGCCACGGCGATCAGGTTCGTCGCCCACCCGAACGACAGCCCGGTGCGCAGCGACAACCCCTCCGAGAGCACGCTCCAGCTCGCCGCCCCCAGGGAGGACTCGACCAGGAAGGTGAGCGCCGCCCCGTACCCGACGAGTCCGATGAGCAGCTGGAGCAGCCGCCAGGCCTTCTTCTCCGCCCGGAGCTGCTCGACGGCCGTCATCCGCCTGGCCACGAACTGGCCGGACTTCTCTTGCGCTACCGCAGTCACAGGTGTCCTCGAACGTCCGCTGGTTCCGAGGATCCGCACGACACGGCGGATCCCTGCCCCGATCCTCGAACCAGCCACCCCGGCTCAGCGAGAGCCACCTGAAGATCACTGGCCTTCCGCGCCCTGGGAAGGAACGGATCAGGCGCCAGGGATGGGCATCGGGCCGCGGGCGATGAGGTCGCGGAACTTGCGGGCCGGGAGGGCGCCGGAGAACAGCCAGCCCTGGTAGGCGTCCACGCCGACGCCGGCGAGCACGTGGAACTGGGTGGCGGTCTCCACGCCTTCGGCCACGCATTGCCGGCCCATCGCTCGGGCCATGTCCACCACCGCGCGCGCCACCGCGAAGTCCGAGGCGTCGCCGCCGACTCCGGCGACGAACCGGCGGTCCACCTTGATGATCTGCGCGGGCAGGTCCTTGAGCCGCGCCAGCGACGAGTAGCCGGTGCCGAAGTCGTCCACCGCGAACCGCACGCCGCGCGCGACCAGCTCGGCCATCTCGTGGCGGGTCCGCGACGGCAGGTCCACCAAAGCGGTCTCCACCAGCTCCAGGATCACCCGGTTCCAGCAGATGCCGGTCTCGGCGACGATGTCGGCGACCGCGTCGACGAACTCCGGCCCGCCCGGCACCAGCCCGGCCAGGTTCACCGCCACACCCACCGGTCGCCCACCCTGCACCTGCCAGGTCGCCGCCTCCCGCAGCGCGGTCCGCAGCACCCATCGGTCCAGCTCACGCAGCAGGTCGCCCTGCTCCGCGATGGGCAGGAACGCGTCCGGCGCGAGCATCCCGCGGTCCGGGTGCGGCCAGCGCACCAGCGCCTCAGCAGTCACCACCGCGCCGTCGGCGTCGACGACCGGCTGGTAGTGCAGGGCCAAGCCGTCGCTGTTCAGCGCCTCCCGAAGCTGCCCCTCCAGGTGCAGCTGCCGGTCCGCCGACGCCATCAGCGCCGGGCTGGCCAGCGAGACCTTGCCGGCACCGCGGCCCTTGGCCTCGAACATCGCCGCATCAGCGAAGCGCAGCAGGTCCTCGCCACCGGAGGCGGCGCCGTCGGGCACCGCGGCACCGATCGACGCCGACACCCGGATCAGCTGGCCGTGCACCGGAACAGCAGTGCGCAGCAGGCTGGAAACCCTGGTGGCCAGCGAGTCGACCCCGCCGACTGCGTCGATGTCCGAGCAGATGATCACGAACTCGTCGCCGGACAACCGGGCCGTCGTGCACCCCTCGGGCAGCCCGCCCTCCAACCGGCGGGCCAACGCAACGAGCAGCTCGTCGCCGGCGTCGTGACCCAGTGAATCGTTTACCCGCTTGAAGTTGTCGATGTCGCAGAACAGCACCGCGACCCGGTCCGAATCGGCCCGGCCCAGCAGCTGGTGGAGCAGGTCCTTGACGGCGGTCCGGTTCGGCAGACCGGTGAGGTCGTCGTGGTTGGCCTGGTAGCGCAGGGCTTCGGCAGCGCGGCGCCGCTCGGTGATGTCCTGGAACACCACCAGCCAGAAATGGGTGCCGTCGTCCTGCACCGAGGCGGAGGTGCGCAGCTCGCAGTACACCGGTTCGCCGTCGGAGCGCACCAGAACCCGCTGCGGCACCCGACGGCGGATCCCGGAGTTCTCCGCCGGGGTGGGCAGGTTGGTGTTCTGCTCGTCGGGGTGGGTGATGTCCTTCGCAGACAGCCCGCGCAGCTGGTCGAGCTGGTAGCCGAGCAGGTCGCACAGCGCGTCGTTGGCGTCGACCAACCGCTCCGCCCGGTCGAACAGGCCGATGCCGACCGGAGTGATGCTCACCAGGTCGCTGAACCGCTGGCTGGAGCGCTCCATGCGGGTCACCACGGCCCGCTGCTCGGTGACGTCCTGCGCGGTGCCGACCAGCAGGTTGCGCCCGTCGGCGTCCTTGATCGCGGTGCCGTGCAGCCGCAGGATCCGGGTGGTGCCGTCGATGAGCAGGTAGCGGTGCTCGACCTCGATCGGGTCGTGCTCCTCGACCAACGGCTGCCAGGCCCGCTGCACCCGGCCGCGCTCGTCGGGGTGCACCCGGTCCAGGTAGCTGTCGAAGGTGATCGGCGTGCTGGCGGGCTTACCGATGATCTCGTGCAGCATGTTCGACAGCCGCATGACGTTGGACTGCGGGTCCCACTCCCAGGTGCCCAGCCGGGCGATCCGCTGCGCGTCCTGCAGCTTGCGCCGCTCATCGCGGAGCTGCCGCTCCAGCGCCCGGTGCTCGGTGACGTCCTGCACGGTGCCCTGCACCCGCTCGGCCCGACCCGCCCGGTTGTACTCGGTTCGCCCGGTGCACAGGTAGACGCGCTTGCCCGCGAGGTCGCGCAGCTCCACTTCCAGCAGTTCGTCCTCGGGGGCGGTGAGCACGTCGAGGTAGAACTGGCGGGCCCGTTCCCGGTCGTCGGGGTGGGTCCTCTCGATCATGGCCGGCGCGCCTTCGGCGTTTTGCGCGCCGGAATCGCCGAGGAACTCGCCGAGCACCGGGCTGCGGTAGAACTCGGCGGTCTCCGGGTAGAACACCCAGCTGCCGACCTTGGCGATGCGCTGCGCCTCGATCAACCACCGGCGCTCGTTGCCCTGCTCGGCCTGCACGTGCGCCGAGTCGCGCCCGCTCTCCGCCAGGTCCGAGACGTCGACCAGCACGGTGACCCGCAGCCGGTTGTCCTCGGCGTGCGGCCAGCTCAACGGGCGGACCGGGTACTCGCCGCTCCTGGCGCGCAGCAACGAGACCTGACCGTCGCGGGTCACCAGGTCCGCGAGCCGGCAGCCGATCAGCGCCGCGGGCGCGGTCTCGCCCGCCAGCTTCGCCGCCTGCTCGGTGGCCCGGACGACGATGCCGTCCGCGGTGCTGAGCAGCGCGGGCGCGTCCGGCAGCGGCAGCAGGGCGAACTCCTCGGAGCGGGCACCGGCAAGGCCGAGTCCGCCGGATCTCGTCCGGGCCCTCTCGCTCCGCTCGGTCAACAGCACCCCTCCCGCGTAGCAGCCGCGCGACCGCTGCCCCGGGTTGCACACCATCCCACTGATGAGTGATCTACAACACAACAGGTCGTGCGGCCGACAATACCGGTCGCCGCACCGGCGGTAACGCCATGGTGCCGTGCACAGGACCGGATTCCCTGGATAGGTGACTGTCGTCGCCCGACCTGATGACGCCAAGTGGCGAAAGTCCACAGTCGTTGACGCAACGGGGCCGGGGAGTCCGATCGACTCCCCGGCCCCGTCCAGCACAACTCCGGCCCGGCGCCGCCCGGTCCAGCCGCGGCAACGCCGACTCTTCGGCAGGCCGTCGTGCGCATCAGTGCGATCAGCCCCTGGCGACGCCTTCAGCCCGAGCCGCCTTGGCCACGGCGGCGCTGACCTCGGGTGCGACCCGCGGGTCCAGCGGGCTGGGCACGATGTAGTCCGCGCTGAGGTCGTCGGCGGCGACCGCGGCGATCGCCTCGGCGGCCGCAACCTTCATCCCGTCGGTGATCTTGCGGGCACCGACGTCCAGCGCGCCCTGGAAGATGCCGGGGAAGGCCAGCACGTTGTTGATCTGGTTCGGGAAGTCGCTGCGCCCGGTGGCCACCACGCTGGCGTACTTCTTCGCGACCTCGGGGTGGATCTCCGGGTCCGGGTTGGACAGCGCGAACACGATCGCCCCGTCGGCCATCGTGGCCACCAACTCCTCGGGCAGCTGCCCGACCGAAACGCCGATCACGACGTCGGCACCGTTGAGCGCCTCGGCCTGACCACCGGTGATCCCGCGCGGGTTGGTGAACTCCGCCAGCTCCTGCTTGATCGGGGTCAGACCCTCCCGGCCCGCGCTGATCACACCGCGCGAGTCGAGCACGATGATCTCGCCGACACCGGCGGTGTGCAGGATCTTCGCGCAGGCCACGCCGGCCGCACCGGCGCCGGAGATCACCACGCGCAGCGAGTCCAGCTCGCGACCGGTGACCCGGGCGGCGTTGCGCAGAGCGGCGAGCACGACCACGGCGGTGCCGTGCTGATCGTCATGCATGACCGGGCAGTCCAGCGCCTCGGAGACCCGGCGCTCCAGCTCGAAGCAGCGCGGCGCGGAGATGTCCTCGAGGTTGACCGCACCGAACGACGGACGCAGCCGGACCAGGGTCTCGACGATCTCGTCGACGTCGGTGGTGTCCAGCACCAGCGGGATCGAGTCGAGCCCGGCGAAGGTCTTGAACAGGGCGGACTTGCCCTCCATGACCGGCAGCGAAGCTCGCGGGCCGATGTCGCCCAGCCCGAGCACCGCGGTGCCGTCGCTGACCACGGCCACCAACCGCTGCGTCCAGGTGTAGCGGTCGACCAGCGACGGGTCGCTGGCGATGGCCCGGCTGACCTGCGCCACGCCCGGCGTGTAGGCGATCGAGAGGTCGCGCGCGCTGCTCAGCGGCGCGGTCACCTCGACCCCCAGCTTGCCGCCTTCGTGCGCGGCGAAAATTTCTTCGTTGGTCAATTCAGCACCGTTCGCGGTGCGGTCGTTAACGGCGGTCACGGCGTCCCTCCTGTAGCCATGCCTTCGGCCCGGGCACGTACCGGGCCGGGCGAATGGGTGACGCGAAGTCACCCGGGTAACACCACCGCACCGGGCGTTCCAGTCAGGTGGTGCGTGAATGAACCGAACACAGCTACCCCGGTCGGATAGCGGCTCGGCGGACGCTGCGGTTCGAACAGTGTGCCAGGCCTCCAGATCAATGTCAGCGACCGAGATCACACAAGCCCACCAGCATCTTCAACAAAATGTCAACGAATTCTCGCAGTACGGACGTCCTATTTCGATTCGAAAAGGTCCGTACGTACGTACGGTTTTCATAATTTGCGGAGGCCAGAACGAACTAGGGTTTTTTCGCGGCCTTTTGCAGTACGCGCGTCCTATTAACCCCGCCCCTCCGAACCGTCCCCTATCCCGACCCATAGGCTTTCGGACGTGCAGGCACGTCGACTTGAGAACACGGGCGCGTTCGAGTTCACCCCGAAGTCCTTCCCGGACCAGCGCGGCCTCTTCGTCGCACCGTTCCAGGAGGCGGCGTTCACCGAAGCCGTCGGACACCCGCTGCGGGTCGGGCAGACCAACCACAGCGTGTCCGCGCGCAACGTCATCCGCGGTGTGCACTTCTCCGACGTGCCGCCCAGCCAGGCCAAGTACGTGTACTGCCCGCAGGGCGCGCTGCTCGACGTGGTGGTCGACATCCGGGTCGGCTCGCCCACCTTCGGCCGCTGGGACGCGGTCCGGCTGGACTCCACCGAATACCGCGCCCTCTACGTGCCGGAAGGCCTCGGGCACGCCTTCATCGCGCTCACCGACAACACGGTGATGAACTACCTCTGCTCCACCCCGTACAACCCGGGCGCCGAGCACGGCATCAACCCGCTCGACCCGGAACTCGCGCTCCCCTGGGACGAGCTGGACGGCGAACCGGTCCTGTCCGAGAAGGACCGCACCTCCCCCACCCTCGCCGAGGCCGCCGAGCAGGGCCTGCTTCCGGACTACGAAACCTGCCTCGCCCACTACGAAACCCTGCGAGCCTGACAGCTCAACGCAGGCGCCCCGGGTTCGGCCACAGTCGCCAGCGGACGACACCGAGGACTTCGGCCGGGCCGAGTTCCCGCGAATCCGTCGAGCCGAAGCTGTTGTCGCCCTCGACGTGCCAACCGCCGTCCTCGCGGCGCACCGCGCGCTTGATCGACAGCTGTCCCGGCCGCTGCGCCCACCGGACCAGGACGACGTCGCTCGGGCGGGCGCGACCGCGCAACCGCAGCAGCACGACATCGCGGTCTCGCAGCGTGGGAACCATGGACGGACCCCGCACCAGCAAGCGCCGCCACGGCCACCGCCCGAGCGATCTCACAGCCCACCTCCAGTAGGACGTCGAGGATCTTCCAGAGTAGGGTCGGCCCTGTCGGAGCACTCACTGTCAGGGAGGAAAAATGCGACTGCTGTCGCGCATCCTCAGCCCCCGCCTCGAGGCCACCGCGCACTGCGACCTTCCGTGCGGCGTGTACGACCCGGCCCAGGCGCGCATCGAGGCTGAGTCCGTCAAGGCGGTCCAGGAGAAGTACCAGGCCAATGAGGACCCGGAGTTCCGCACTCGGGCGATTCTGATCGCCGAGCAGCGCTCCGAGTTGGTCAAGCACCACCTGTGGGTGCTGTGGACCGACTACTTCAAGCCGCCGCACTTCGAGAAGTACCCGCAGCTGCACGAGCTGGTCAACAAGGCCACCAAGGCAGCCGGTGCCGCCGGCACCAAGGGTTCGATGGACCCGCAGAAGGGCCAGGAACTGCTGGACCACATCGCGGAGATCGAGAAGATCTTCTGGGAGACCAAGCAGGGCTGAGGCCACAGGCTTCATCAAGACGCCGACCAGCGAAAACATCCTTTCGTTGGTCGGCGTCTTTTTCGTCTTTCGGCCTGCTTCCACGGCCTGACGACGGCCTGGCACCAACACACCGGCAGCCCGCTCTCCCGCAGAATCCCTTGGGTGGGCCTTCGCCACCCTCTTCGTCGCCGGGTGCACCGGCCTCGTCGGCAAGACCAGCTGAACGCACCACCGGGCCCCAGGCGATGGGACGTCCATAATCGACTGTCGTGGACGTTCTCGAACCGATTCACCTTGGGCAGCACCGGCTTTCCGATGGGCGAAACCTCGCCTGGGCCGAGTGGGGGCCGCGGGACGGGCTGCCCGTGCTGCTCTGTCCAGGCGCGGCGACGAGCCGTCATCTCGGCTTCGGCACCGGCGTAGTCGATGCGCTCGGCATCCGGTTGATCTCGGTCGACCGGCCCGGGCTCGGCGCCTCCGATCCGGCGCCGGGCCGCACGCTGAACAGCTTCGCCGAGGACATCGCCGAGCTGCGCCGGGCGGTTCTGGGCTCGGCCGAGCTCGCCGTCGTCGGGTACTCGGCGGGCGGGCCGTTCGCGCTGGCCTGCGCGGCGGCCGGGGTGGCAGTGCGGGCCGCGGTCGTCGCGGGCGCCGACGAGTTCGCGTCCTTCGACAGCGGCCTGTCGGACGACCTGCGGAGCATGGTCGAGCTGGTGGCGGCGGACCCGGCCGCCGCCGAGCAGTCCTTCGCCGAGTTCGGCAGCGCCGATTCGCTGTGGCAGCTGATCACCCGGTTCAGCCCGGAGGTCGACCTGGCCGTCTACCGGGCGCCGGGGTTCGAACCGGTCTTCCGGCAGGCGATGGCCGAGGGCTTCGCCCAGGGCCCGGCCGGGTACGCCCGCGACACCGTCCTGGCCATGAGCCGCTGGCCGTTCGCCGTCGCGGACATCCGCACGCCCGTGGACCTCTGGTACGGGCGGCTGGACACCAGCCCCAGCCACTCCCCCGACTACGGCGCCACGCTGGCCGAACGCCTCCCGGACGCGCACCACCACCTGATCGCGGATGCGGGCGGCTCTCTGCTGTGGACGCACGCCGAGGCGATCCTGCGCCGGTTGGCGGGCGCCGACCGCTGAACCGGTCGGCGCCCGGAGCTCAGCGGCCCAGGAACCGCTCCGCCGAGGCGTCGACGTCGGCCATCACCGCAGGTCACCGGGCACTGTCGAGATCGTTCGCACCAGCTGGTGCGAACCGGCGTCACCGACCAGCTCGGCGCCTACCCGGGCCCCGGAACTGTCCACATTGCACAGTTCGATGCTCCGGCAGGAACCCGCCCTGACCACCACCGAGCCCCGCGGCAACCTGCCCTCCGCGTTCTCGCCGCTGATCGGCCGCGCCAGGCGGAGCGGGGCGATCCGGCCGGAAGATCACCCCCGAGGCGTACCACGGCTTCGTGATCGGCCTCTCGGCTTCGATCTCCGCCGGTACCGACTGGCGGCTCGCGGCGGACGTGCTGCTCGCCGGAGTCGCGGCCGGCTGAACCACCTGTCCTGATCGGTGGGGCGCTTGTCCTTGAGGACATTGCACCGGAGCGGCCAAGCTTGGTGGTGTGCGCAGGAACCGAGTGATCATCGTGGTTCACGACGACATCCAGCTGTTGGACGTCGCGGGGCCGCTGGCCAAGGCCGGCATCCTCACCGGCCGACCGGCGACCACGCACTGGGCGGTCCGCGACGAGCTGGCCGAGCTCGGAGCGCAGGCCAGCACTGATCGCGTGGTGGTGGACGGCGACGTGATCACCGGGGCCGGAGTGTCGGCGGGCATCGACATGGCGCTGCTGCTGGCGGCACGGCTTTGGGGCGAGGACACGGCGAAGCTGATCCAGCTCGCCCTGGAGTACGACCCGCAACCGCCGTTCGACGCGGGCTCGCCCGAGAAGGCCGGGCCGGAGCTGGTGGCGGCCGTTCGTGGAGGGGTGCTTCCCGAGTAGCGCGGTTACGCTCGGGCCGTGGCACAGGACGAGCACCACGTTTACCTCCTCCGACACGGCACCACCCAGTGGTCCCAGACCGGCCAGCACACCAGCCGCTCCGACATCCCGCTCACGGTCGAAGGCGAACTGCGTGCTCGCCAAGCCGGGCAGACCCTGTCCGCGCTGCGCCCGCCCGGACCCGTCACCGTGCTCGCGAGCCCGCGCCAGCGCGCGCAGCGCACGGCGGTGCTGGCTGGTCTGGACGACATCGTCACCGAACCGCTGCTCGCGGAATGGGACTACGGCGACTACGAAGGCCTGACCACTCCCCAGATCCGCGAGCAGGTCCCGGACTGGACGGTCTGGACGCACCCCTGCCCGGGCGGCGAGACCGCAGCGCAGGTCACGGCGCGCGCTGACGACGTGCTGGCCCGCATCACCGACGCCGCGTCCGATGTGGTGCTGGTCGGGCACGGCCACTTCAGCCGCTGCCTGATCGCCCGCTGGCTCGGGCTGCCCGCCACCGAAGGCGCGCGCTTCGCCCTGGACCCGGCCGGGATCACCGTGCTGGGCTGGGAGCGCGACGTGCCGCAGATCGTGCGCGCCAACATCCCGCCCTGGCAGCAGGGCTGATACTCCACCGGCCGGCCGGCGCCGAATATGCTGCTCCGGTAGGCAGAACCCGTGGAGGTACCGATGATCCGCCGTGCGACCGAAGCCGACGTCCCCGCCATGGTCGAGCTGGTGCACGAACTCGCGCTGTACGAGAAGGCGCCCGAGAAGTGCCACCTGACCGAGCAGCAGCTGCGCGAGGCGGTGTTCGGCCCGAACCCGGCGCTGTTCGGGCACGTGGCCGAAGTGGACGGTGCGGTCGTCGGGCTCGCCCTGTGGTTCCTGAACTTCTCCACCTGGGAGGGCGTGCACGGCGTCCACCTGGAGGACCTGTTCGTGCGTCCCCAGCAGCGCGGCAGCGGTCTGGGCAAGGCCCTGCTGCAGACGCTGGCGAAGGAGTGCGTCGACCGCGGCTACGCGCGGCTGGAGTGGCAGGTCCTGGACTGGAACGAACCGGCGATCAACTTCTACAAGGCCGCCGGTGCGATCCCGATGGAGGAGTGGACGACCTTCCGCCTGACCGGCAACGCGCTGAGCGCCTTCAGCGCCTGAGAACCGCAGTCAAAGCCTGTCCTTGTCGCACCGCTACGCAGAAACGAGTTCGGAGACAGGTTTCAGTCCTCGCGGTCCGCGTCGGGGGCGGCATTGCCGTAGTAGGACCACTGCCGCCCCTCGCGGTTGAACATGAAGTACAGGACGGCGATCGCCGGCACCGCGAGCACCGTGCCGATCACTGGCTGCCCGGACGGCCCGAACGCGTACCAGGCGGTGCCCAGGAGCATCAGCTGCAGCAGCAGCGCCGGGGTCCGCGCCCAGTGCTTGCCCTTGAGCATGCCGATGCCCGCCGCGAGCACGCCCGCCGACAGCAGGGCGTAATACCCGGCCTCGGCGAAGGTCTGGCCGCGGTCGAACTCCCCGACCCCGCCGATGTCGGTGGCGGTGCTGCGGATCAGCAGCGCGGCGACGAAGATCAGCCCCGCCACGGCCTGCAGCGTGGTCAGGAGGCCGGCGATGCGCACGGTGCGCGGGACAACTTCGGTCAACACAGTCGCTGTTGCCCTTCCGGAAAGCCGAATTCGGTGACTCTGCGTATGCCCTTCCGATGGTAATACCGCCCGAACGTCGCATGGCTGCGACCACGGTCACCGCGCGATGATCGACTCATGGCTGCCACGGCGATCGCGGATATCGGGGTGTCCGCTGCGTCGTCCGTGCGCCCGACCGGCTCGAGTGGACGACGAACGGATGCGCTCCGGGGTTGCGCATCCGGGATCCACCGGGTCCCGGCGGAGGTCAGCGGCACGGCGCACCCGCTCCTGGTGCTTCAGCCGACCCGCCCCGCCCGCGTCGGGCATCGCGGCCGATCCCACTGCCGATCGCGGCGGAAGGGGGCCCTGCTGGAGAGCTGAACCGCTGGACGGTGCACGGACGCCCGGAGGCCTTCCCCTAGGCTGCGGGTGTGCGCGCCGTACTCGTCGTTAACCCGCAGGCGACGTCCACCACTGCGGCCGGCCGGGATGTTCTCGCCCACGCGCTGGCCAGCGAGCTGAAGCTGGACGTCGTCGAAACGCAGTACCGGGGTCACGCCGCCGACGCCGCCCGCGCGGCCGTCCAGGACGGCGCGGACCTGGTGATCGCGCACGGTGGCGACGGCACGGTGAACGAAGTGGTCAACGGCATGTTCGCGGCAGGCGAGGTCGGTGACCGCGAGATGCCGACGTTGGGCGTGGTGCCCGGCGGTTCGGCCAACGTGTTCGCCCGCGCCTTGGGGCTGCCCAGGGATCCGGTCGAGGCCACGCACCGCCTGCTGTGCGCGGTCGCGGAGCGCAGCTCCCGATGGGTCGGGCTGGGCCGCGCCGATGAGCGCTGGTTCACTTTCAACGCAGGTGTGGGCTGGGACGCAGAAGTCGTCGCCGAAGTGGAGCGGCTGCGCTCGAACGGCCGAAACGTCACGCCCGCGCTTTATGCCCGCACCGCGCTCGCCTGCTACTTCCGAATGGCTCGCCAGGAGCCGCAGATCGGATTGCAGATCGGCGACGAATCGCAGGTCAGCGGGTTGCACAGCGTGTTCGTCTCGAACACCGACCCGTGGACCTACCTGGGGTCCCGACCGGTCCGGATGAGCCCGGAGACCAGCTTCGACACCGGTCTGGGCGTCTTCGCGCTGCAGAACATGCGTGCTTACCCTGTGTTACGACATGTAGCGGAAATGCTACGCGGTAGAGCGAAACCACACGCAAGAAACTCAATTGAGCGTGCAGACGTGGGCCATCTTTGCGTAACCTGTACGGAGCCGTTGCGCTTGCAGGTCGATGGTGACTGCCTGGGTGAACGTTCGGAGATCGAGTTCTTCTCAGTTCCGGAAGCTCTCCGCGTCTCCGTATAACCTTCACGTAACGGATGGACGTCGTTGCCGACTCGCGACCCCCGTCTGCGACCGGCGGCACACTGAAACCCCTGGTCAAGCTCTATAGATCTTTCAGGTGAGTTCCCTCACCACGCGAGATCGAACTCTTGACATCGCGGCAGTTCGTGAAAGTATTCACAAGCACACGGACTCCGTGAAAGCATTCACAAACACCCCGAACGTACGAGCGGCGCGCGTTGGCGCGCCTAGCGAGGAGCAAGGAACGATGGACTGGCGCCACGATGCGGTTTGCCGTGACGAGGACCCGGAGCTGTTCTTCCCCGTCGGGAACAGCGGTCCTGCCGTGCTGCAGATCGCCGAGGCGAAGGCCGTTTGCCGCCGTTGTCCGGTCGCCTCCGAGTGCCTGGCTTGGGCACTGGAGAGCGGGCAGGACGCTGGCGTCTGGGGCGGTATGAGCGAGGATGAGCGACGTGCCCTCAAGCGGCGCAACGCTCGCACCCGGGCCCGCACCAACGCCTGAGTAGCGAAGCTCGCTGAAGACGCAGCGGGTCGATCGCACCCCCGGTGATCGACCCGGCGTCTTCGCCCCGGTCGCAAAGAACGGCCATCGCACCGAAAAACCCACACACCCCGACGAGACCCGGCTGATCCGCGTCGACGTCGGAACCGGAAGAACCGCTCAGCTCACAGCTCGTTCGAGCCGGCGGATCCGGACTCCGACGAGATCGGCCGCGATGCGACACCCAACCGTTGCATCACCAGGATCGACGCACCGCGCGGCGCCCAACCCACCGGGCAGACGTCAGCGCCGGTACTTCAGCGGAACTCGCAACACCGCCTCAGTACCCCGCTGCCGCCCGCGACCGCGCAAGCTCAACGACCCTCGGAGCTCGGATTCCACGAGGGTCCGCACGATCTGCAGGCCGAGGCGTTCGGCGCGTTCGAGGGAGAATCCCTTCGGAAGGCCCTGACCGTCATCCGAGATGACGACGTCCAGCCAACGCGCCGAACGCTCCGCCTGCACCACGACTTCGCCGCCCTGCCCTTCCGGGAAGGCGTGCTCGAAAGCATTCTGTACCAGCTCGGTGAGCACCATCACGAGCGGGGTCGCCAACTCGGCGGACACCACCCCGAACCGACCTTCGCGACGCACCTTCACGCCGGTCTCGGCCGCGGCGACGTCGCTCATCATCGGGATCACGCGGTCCACCACGTCGTCCAGGTCGACCCGCTCGTCCACCGACATCGACAACGTCTCGTGCACCAGCGCGATCGACGTCACCCGCCGCACCGACTCGTCCAGCGCGAGGCGCGCCTCGTTGTTCCCGGTCCGCCGCGACTGCAGCCGCAACAGCGCGGCCACCGTCTGCAGGTTGTTCTTGACCCGGTGGTGGATCTCGCGGATCGTCGCGTCCTTGGACATCAGCGCGCGATCCCGCCGCTTGACCTCCGTGACGTCGCGGACCAGCACCAGCGCACCAGCCTGCTGCCCGCGCGGGCGCAGCGGTAGCGCCCGGAACAGCACCGTCGCACCGCGCGCCTCGGCTTCGATGCGCATGCTGGGCTGACCGCCCATCGCGCGCCGCACCCGCTGAGCCACCTCGTCGGCGTCGAACGGATCGTTGAGCAGCGACCGGGTCAGCGGCGCGAGCTGCGCGCCGACGAGGTCCGCGGCGTGGCCCATCCGGTGGTAGGCCGACAGCGCGTTCGGGCTGGCGAACACGACGGTGCCGGAGCTGTCGAGGCGGATGAGTCCGTCGCCGACCCGCGGGCTGGTGTGCACGTCGGGCGCCGGCTCCGGCGTGGGGAAGGTGCCGTCGGCGACCATCTGGCACAGGTCGGCAGCACTGCCCAGGTAGGAGATCTCCAGCGGGCTCGGCACCCGCGGCACCGCGAGGTTGGTGTCTCGGCTGAGCACCGCCACGACTTCGTCGCCCAGCCGGACCGGGATCGTCTCGCGGCGCACCGGCACTCCGAGGTGCCAGCGCGGATCCTCCTCACGGCAGATCCGGCCTTCCCCGGCCGCGCGCCGCAGCTGCGGGTGCTCATCCTGCGTGACCTCGGTGCCCACCACGTCCTCCGGATGGGCGGTGGGGGCCGTCGTCGGCCGGGCCTGGGCCACGCACAGGAAGCGGGCTTCCGGATCTTCCTGCGGGCCGATCGGCACCCACAGCAGGAAGTCGGCGAAGGACAGGTCCGAGAGCAGCTGCCACTCGGCGACCACGAGCTGCAGGTGGTCGGCCGCGGTACCGGACAGCCCGGTGTGCTCGGCGAGCAGGTCACTCAGCGTGGACAAGATCAGCCCCTCTCCTCACCGCGGCCCGGTAGACCCCGTGTTTAGGAAACCACGACCGGAACCACCCGCCAGCGGCAGGTGGTGGGCATGTCAAACTGAATGCTCGAAACCCCAGCGGAGACCGGGTCGGCCTCGACGCCAGACAGGTCACCGGACTGGTCGGACAGCAGAGCTCGAGGAGGCGCCATGGGCAAGCGGGCCCGCAAGAAGAAGGACCGTAAGAAGAACAAGGCCAACCACGGCAAGCGCCCCAACTCGTGAGCGTCGGCGGCATCCGCCGTCGAACACGCGAATGGCCCCGGACCAGACTGGTCCGGGGCCATTCGACGTTCTGGGGTCATTCAATTGAGGTCCGCTTGGTTCGCACCTCTACCGTGGTTCCGTCGGGACCTCGCTCGATGGTCACCTCGGCCTTGCTCAGAACGGCTTCCCGTATTGAGCTCCGGAGTCGTTCCTTCAACTCCGTCGGCGCGTGCTCACCGCTGCACTTGCGGTGCAGCAGGGCCTTGATGTGCTCCTCGATGCCGAAGTGCTCCAGGCAGCTCCCGCAACCGTCGAGATGCTCCTGCACCGCAGCGCGTCGCTGCTGGTCGCACTCGTTGTCCAGGAACAGCCACACCTCGGCGAGCACGTCCTCGCAGGAGGCTTCGTCGGACTCGCCGCAGTTCATGAAGTGCTCACCTCCCGCTGGGTCTCCCGCAAGAAACCGCGATCGCGGGCGACGTCGGTGAGCATCTCACGCAGCTGCCTGCGACCACGGTGCAACCTCGACATGACGGTGCCGATGGGTGTGCCCATGATCTCGGCGATCTCCTTGTACGCAAAGCCTTCCACGTCCGCGAGGTAGACCACCATGCGGAACTCCTCGGCCAGCTGCTGCAGCGCGGCCTTCACGTCGGTGTCCGGCAACAGGTCCAGCGCCTCGACCTCGGCCGAGCGCAACCCGCTGGAGGTGTGGTTCTCCGCCTGCGCGAGCTGCCAGTCGGCGATCTCATCGGTCGGCTGCTGCTGCGGCTGGCGCTGCCGCTTGCGGTAGCCGTTGATGTAGGTGTTGGTGAGGATGCGGTACAGCCAGGCCTTCAGGTTCGTGCCCTGGGTGAACGACTTGAACGCGGAGAACGCCTTGAGGTAGGTCTCCTGGACCAGGTCCTCGGCATCCGGGGCGTTTCGCGTCATGCGCAGAGCCGCACCGTAGAGCTGGTCCAGCAGCGGCATCGCGTCCTGCTCGAAACGCGCGGCGCGCTGCTCGTCGGTCTCCTCGGTGCGGTCGGAGTCGCGCCCAGTCACGTCCGGGTGCTCTGGGGTGCTTGGCACCAGGCTCCTTTCCCGCCGCCTGGATGGAGTGACAGCAGGCGACGAACCCATGCGCTCGTTCGCATGGTCCAGGTTCGAGGATACGCGCGCCCTACTGCGACTACCTGTCGGTGACGGCCGTCCGCACTCAGGGCGCTCCAGCACGCAGGTGTTCGTCGAATCCATGGTCACGCCCGGTCCAACGGACTGCCGCAACCTGTTATTCCGGCCTTCTAGAGTGACGCGCATGGCAGGTAAGGGCACTCCCGCTACGGCGCTGTTGGCCAAGCGCAAGGTTCCGCACGAGGTGCACGCGTACGAGCACGATCCGCGCGCCGATTCCTACGGGTTGGAGGCCGCCGAGGCGCTCGGTCAGGCTCCGGAGCGAGTCTTCAAGACGCTGGTCGCGGAGGTGGACGGCAAGCTCGCTGTCGGCGTAGTGCCGGTCACCGGGCAGCTCGACCTCAAGAAGCTCGCGGCCGCGGTGGGCGGGAAGAAGGCCAAGATGGCCGAGGTGGCGGCGGCCGAGCGCGCCACCGGTTACGTCGCGGGCGGCATCTCACCGCTCGGTCAGAAGAAGCGGCTGCCGGTCGTGATCGATTCCTCCGCTGCCGGCTTCGGCACGATCTGCTGCAGCGCCGGGAGGCGCGGCCTGGAGATCGAACTCGCCGCTGCGGATCTCGTCGAACTGCTCGACGCGGTGCTCGCCGACATCTCCGCTTGATCAGCGCGCGGGGGAGTGGCCCGACGGACGATGACGAACCACTCCCCCGACGCTGGTGCCACTGCCGCGCAACAGTCGCACCGGGGAACCGAACGGGCTTGGGGGATGACGCCCAGTCCGGGAGGTGTGGGAGTCCGCTGCGAACCGGATCGCGGTCGGGGGCGCCGAACTCTCCGCATGATCGTCCGAAGTTGACGCGAACGGAGCAACGCCGCCGATTTCAAATGATGATTGTCGCAGGTCAGAGCCCTGTGTGATCACCCGTTCGGGGAAATGGCACCTCTCGAACGGGCTACGACTAGTCGATCAGACGGAGTACCCGGCCCAGCCATTCCTGGGCAGCGCGGTGGACCGCGTCGACGTCCGCCTTCAGCGAGTGGTCGCCGGGCACCAGGACGACCTCGCGGTTGTGCGACGGTTCGGGCTGCCCGAAGGCGTCCCGCTCCCCCTGCACCACCAACACCGGCGCTTCGACACCGTCGAGCTCCGGCATCCGGGACTTCTCCGGCTTGCCCGGCGGGTGCACCGGGAATGCCAGGCACAGCACCGCCGAAGCCGCACCGGCCTCCGCGGTCCGGCACGCCACCCGCGCGCCTGAAGACCGGCCGCCGAAGAGCAGCGGGAGATCGGCGAACCAGCGCTCACCGAGGTCCTCGGCCACCGCGAGCCACGCCGCGTCCAACTGCTTGGCCGGGGCCGGGGCCCGTCGACCGGCCACCCGGTACGGCTGCTCGACGAGCGCCACGTGCACGCCGGATTCGGTGGCCGCGCGGGTCACCGCCACCAGGTCGGGCGCGGCGATGCCGCCACCCGCGCCGTGCCCGAGCAGCAGCGCGGCGCGCCCCTCCTCGGCGCAGTGCAGCTCGGCCCGAGCCGGGCCGTGCGGAGTTTCGACCTCGACGCTGGTCATGACTCGAACAGCGCTGCCTGCTCGGCCGGTTCGGGCACCGGCTCGGTCTGCCGCAGCAGATCCGGGTGGTTGTTGCGCATGCTGTTCACCTCGGTGGAGACGGGGTGGAGCACCAGATCGTCGAGCATCCCCTCTGCGGGGGTCAACAGCTCGCTGATCTCACTCCGCTGCGGGTCGAGCCAGTCCGCCCACCGGTCCTGCGGCAGCACCAGCGGCATCCGGTGGTGCACGTCTGCCAGCTCCCCAAGCGCGTCGGTGGTTACCACCGCGCAGGTCACCAGCGGTCGGTCGGTCGAATCCGGCGCCCACCAGGCGGAGAACACTGCGGCCATCGCCAGGCTCGCCCCGTCGCTGCGTCGGCACAGGAACGGCTGCCGCCGCCGGTCACCCGGCTTCCACTCGTACCAACCCGTCGCAGGCATCAGGCAGCGGCGGCGCCGCGCGGACTCGGCGTAGGCGGGTTTGGTGGTGATCGACTCGGCGCGGGCGTTGATCATCGGCGGCCCGCTGTTGATGTCCTTCGCCCAGGTCGGCACCAAACCCCACCGCACCGGGCGGATGCTGCGCTCGGCACCGCGCTGGACGACGATCGGCACCGTCTTCGTCGGCGTCACGTTGAAGTCCGCGAGCACCTCACCGCCGGTGCGATCAGCCGCCGCGAACTGCTCGGCCAACGCCGCCGGATCGTGCTCGACGGCGTACCGACCACACATCAGAACTCCACCCCACGTCGACTCACTTCAGCCCGGGGTCCAAACCTACCGCCTGCGGTTGCGGCTCGAGCGGCACGCGTTCGACCAGCTCGGCACCGTTGTTGCGGACGCTGTTGACCGCGGTGGACACCGGGCGCAGCTCCAGCCCGGCCACCAGTTCCTCCGACGGGGGCGCGAGCAGATCGGAGACGTCCGGCTGGTCCGGGTCGAGCCAGTGCTCCCAAGCGCTGGACGGCAGCAGCAGCGGCATCCGGTCGTGCACTTCGGACAACTGCCCGATCGCGCCGGTGGTCAGCACCGAGCAGGTCACCAGCGGTTCGGCGTCCTCGACCTGCGGATCCCGCCAGGTCGCGAAGATGCCGGCCATCGCCAGGCTGGAGCCGTCCGGGGAGGTCATGAAGAACGGTTGCTTGCGGTCGCCTTCGCGCTTCCACTCGTACCAACCGTCGGCCGGCACCAAGCACCGGTAGCGCTTGATCGAGGTGCGGAAGGCGGGTTTGGTCGTCACGGTCTCGGACTTGGCGTTGATCATCCGGCTGCCGATGGACTTGTCCTTGGCCCACATCGGCACCAGACCCCAGCGCATCACGCGGACGCTGCGCTCGGTCCGCTCGAGGTCCTTCTCCCCGGCCTCGTCCTGCGTGTGCCGCTGCACCACGGTCAGCACCCGCTTGGTCGGCGCGACGTTGAAGTCCGCGCCGGGGGCCGCACCACCGGTGCTGTCCAGGGCGGCGAACTCGGCCGCGAGCTTGCCCGGATCCTTCGTGGAGGCATACCTGCCGCACATGCCCGGTCGAACCTCCGTACCTCGCAGTGGTGTGGTCGACCCCATCCTGGCAGTCCGGATCGTCGCAGGCGAGCGGCACGAACAGGTCTCCGCGGCGAGATGCCACTCCAGCAACTCGAGGCGCCAACGCGCCCCCGGCGCTGAATTCGCCGGGCGAGGTGGGGGATCATTGGCCCATGACCCAGCTCTGGCCTGCTCCTACCGCCTCCGGCGCGGTGCGCGCGACCGTCCCGGTGCCCGGTTCGAAGTCGATTACCAACCGGGCCCTGGTCCTCGCCGCGCTCGCCGACGGCCCGTCGACGCTGCGAGCTCCGCTGCGCAGCCGGGACACCGAGCTGATGGCCAGCGCGCTGCGCGCACTCGGCGTCGAGGTGCTGGACGGGCCGGACAGCTCGTGGCAGATCACCCCCGCCGCGCTGCGCGGACCGGCCGAGGTCGACTGCGGCCTGGCGGGCACGGTCATGCGATTCGTGCCACCGATCGCCGCGCTCGCCTCCGGTCAGATCACCTTCGATGGCGACCCGCACGCCCGCAAGCGCCCGCTCGGCACGGTGCTGGACGCGCTGCGCTCGCTCGGCGCCGACATCGACGGCGATGCCCTGCCGTTCCAGATGCGGGGCACCGGGAAGCTGCCCGGCGGATCGGTGACCATCGACGCTTCCGCGTCCTCGCAGTTCGTCTCTGGGCTGCTGCTGTCGGCACCGCGGTTCGAGCAGGGCGTGGTGGTCCGGCACTCCGGCGAGCCGGTGCCATCGCTGCCGCACATCGAGATGACGGTGTCGATGCTGCGCGCCGCCGGGGTCGAGGTCGACGACCAAGAAGCCGACACCTGGCGAGTGGCCCCAGGCCCGATCCGCGCGCTCGACCTGGACATCGAGCCGGACCTGTCCAACGCCACCCCGTTCCTCGCCGCCGCGGCCGCCACCGGCGGAACCGTCACCGTCCCCGGCTGGCCGACCCGGACCACGCAGGCCGGCGACGCGATCCGCGACATCCTCGCTGAGATGGGCGCGCAGGTGCAGCTCACCGGCGACGGCCTGACCGTCACCGGCCCCGCCGAGCTCAACGCGGTCGACCTCGACCTGCACGACGTCGGCGAGCTCACCCCCACCGTGGCCGCGCTCGCCGCGCTCGCGACCGGGCGCTCCCAGCTGCGCGGGGTCGCGCACCTGCGCGGGCACGAGACCGACCGGCTCGCCGCGCTGCAGACCGAGCTGACCAAGCTGGGCGGCGCGGTCGAGCAGACCGAGGACGGCCTGATCATCGAGCCCCGGCCGATGCACGGCGGGGACTGGCACTCCTACGCCGACCACCGGATGGCCACCGCCGGTGCGATCCTCGGCTTGAAGGTCCCCGGAGTGCTGGTCGAGGACATCGCCACCACCGGCAAGACCATCCCCGACTTCCCCGGGATGTGGGCGGAAATGCTCGGAGAGTCGGTGTGAGCCCGGAGGCGGTCTGATGAGCAAGCGAGGCTGGAGCCACCTCGACGAGTCCGACGTGCGGGTGCGTCCCGGCAAGGGCAGCCGACCGCGCAGCAAGCAGCGCCCGAAGCACGCCGACGCCGAGTCCGCGATGGTCGTCGCCGTCGACCGCGGCCGCTGGACCTGCGCACTGGACGGCCGACCGGACCGGATCGTCACCGCCATGCGCGCCCGCGAGCTCGGCCGCACTCCGGTAGTGGTCGGCGACCTGGTGGACCTGGTCGGTGACACCTCCGGCAAGCCCGACACGCTGGCCCGGATCGTGCGCGTCGCTGACCGGACCAGCGTGCTGCGCCGCACCGCCGACGACACCGACCCCTACGAGCGGGTCGTGGTTGCCAACGCCGAACAGCTGATCATCGTCACCGCGCTCGCCGATCCGCCGCCGCGACCCGGGTTCATCGACCGCTGCCTGGTCGCGGCCTACGCGGGCGGTCTCGCACCGGTGCTGTGCCTGACCAAGTCCGACCTTGCCGAACCCGGCGAGTGGATCAGCACCTACCGCTCGCTGGACATGCCGATCGCGATCACCAGCCTCGACGCGGAACCCGAGCAGCTGCGCGAACTCCTCGTCGGCCGGGTGTCCGCACTGGTCGGGCATTCCGGGGTCGGCAAGTCCACTCTGGTCAACCGGCTGGTGCCGAGCGCCGACCGGGCGACCGGTGAGGTCAGCGGCGTCGGCAAGGGACGGCACACTTCGACCTCCGCGGTCGCCCTGGCGCTGCCCGAGCAGGGCTGGGTGGTCGACACCCCGGGCATCCGCTCGTTCGGCCTGGCGCACGTGACCGCCGACGATGTGATCGCGGCCTTCGAGGGATTCTCCGAAGCGGCGGAGGAATGCCCGCCGAACTGCGGACATCTGGGCGGTTCCGACGACCCGGACTGCCACCTGGACACCTTCGCGGCCGACGGCGGCGGTGCGGAACAGCTCACCTCGCTGCGCCGCTTGCTGCGTTCTCGAGCAGGGCTCGACGACGCCTGACCGCGGAAAACGCAAATCTCAGCCCGCATCCCCCCGTTCGGGACGCGATCGTCCCCTGTGGCATGACGACTTCGTTGTTAGCGTGGTTCGCGGTCGACGTGAGCGAAGGATGTTTTCGCAGCTCACGCATGCCGTCGCGCGGTTTTCCGCCGCGCGAGCCGAAGAGCCGTCAACGGCCCGAGGAGCGCGCCCGATGTCCCGAGCCCGCACCAGGACCGCGGTGATTTCCGCTGGTCTCACCCTGATCGCAGCACTCGGCGGATGCGCCGGCGAACCACCGGTCCCGACGAACGCCATCGCCGCCAACCCGGACCCCCGTCCCACCGCCGAAGCCATGTTGTCCCAGGTCATCAACAGAATCGACGCACGCGGCAGCACGCACAGCCAGGTGCGCGGAAGCCTCGGCGTGGTCGGCGACCTCACCGCCGACGGCATCGTGCGCTACCGCGGCCAACAGACCGATCTCGCGCTCAACGGCCAAACCCGCGGCACCCGCAACCAACCACCGCAGCGCATCGATCTGTCCATCGTGGACGGAATTGGCTACCTGCAAACCCCGCTGGCCCGACCCGCGCCGGACAAGCCGTGGCTGCGCATCTCCCCCGGTGCGGGCGATTTCAGCTCCAAGCTGCTCAGCCCCGTCCTGGACCAGGTGCAGGAGGCCGTCGACCCGCGCGCCACGTTCAGCGGAGTCGAGAAGGCCACCCGCATCCAGAGCAGCGCGCCCGACCAGGTCGACGGCAAGCCCACCATCCGCTACCAGCTGCGCATCGTCACCGCGCAAGCCGCCGACACCGCCACCGACCCGCAGCAGCGAACCCGGTTCCAGAAGGCCGCCGACGCCGGTGAGCCCGAACTCGAATACCAGCTGTGGCTGGACGAATCCGGCCTGCCCGCGCAGTTCGCCGCCACCGGTCAGGTCGCCCAGGCCGGCCAGGTGTCGCTGACCTCGACCTACCGGGACTGGGGCGCTGCCACCGAAATTCACGTCCCCCCGGCCGAAAAGGTCGGTGTGTTCCAGGACGTCCCGCCGCAGGTGCAACGACCGAGGTGACAGGACATACCCAACAATTTCCACCGAAAGTGCGATCGGCCGGCTCGATGCGCTGTTACGTTCGCCGTATTGCATTCTTCGCGCAGAAAGGACGTTTCGTGCGTCGCATTGCCACCGCCTTGTCCGCTGTCGCTCTGGCAGCCTCCCTCGGGGCCTGCAGCCAGGGTGGGTCGCCGTCCGGCTCGAACAACGCCGACGAGACCAACTCCGGCCCGTCGATCACGGACGTCTCGTCCCTGGTCAACGTGGCGAAGACCACCATGGACGAAAAGAAGACGGTCACCGTCTCCTTCGAGGGAACCGGTCCGATCGCCGAGCTGTACGAGAACATGAAGTGCCAGGTCGACGTCGAGAAGGCCGCGATGGGCTGCGGCGGCGGCGAGATCGAGATGACGATCAACGGCGACGGCATCTTCATGAAGAGCCCGGATATAGCCCAGCTCGCCGGTGACCCGAGCAAGCAGTGGGTCAAGATGCCCGCGACTGAGGAAATGACCCAGCAGTTCGGCGAGCTGGGCAAGATCAGCGACCTCGAGGCCATGCTGCCGCCCGGCTCCAGCATCCAGTCGAGCGCTGAGGAGCAGGTCGAGGGCCAGGACGCGACCCGCTACGACGTCGTGACCGACCTCAAGAAGGCCGCCGAGGAGGCCCCGGAGGCCCAGAAGGCGGGCTTCAAGGTCCTGCTGGACTCCGGCGTCAACGAGATCAAGCAGACCGTCTGGGTCGACGCCGACAAGCTGCCGCTGAAGGTCACCGTGATCAGCCCGGCGATGAAGATCCAGGGTCAGGACATCCCGGAGACGACGCTGACCATGCACTACGCGGACTGGGGCAAGCCGGTGGAGATCACCACGCCGCCCGCCGACCAGGTGCAGGACATGCCGAGCACCCCGGGTCTGCCTGGCTGACGCCCGCTGACGTCCGCCGGGCGGTCCAGCATCGCCCGGCGGACTCACCCCGCTACATCAACTCCAGCAAGAACGGCACTTCCTGCGGCGCGTACCAGGCCAGTTCGTGGTCCTCCGCGTCGCCCAGCGCGAACTCCGCATCCGGATCGCCGAGATCGGCGGCGTCGATCACCGCCGCCGCCGCGCGCACCGCGTCTTCAGCCTCCGTCGCGTCCACGTGCACTGCGGCGATCTGCTTCCACTGCACCGGCCCGGACACCTTCACCACCGCGTGGTCCAGATCCGGGCGCAGCGTCACGTCATCGACGTCGGCGGAGATCACCACCCGCCGCAGTTCCGGCTTCTCATCAGCGCTCGGCTCACCGGCGATCAGCCGCAGCGACGCCCGCGACGCCTCCCGCATCGCCGCGTACTCGAGCTCTTCGGTGTCGCCGCTGGCGTAGGACTCCCGCAGCGCAGGCGTCAGCGCGAACGCGGTCCCGCCCAACGGCTGCAACTGCTTGTCGGCCACCAGTTGCCGAAGCATCGGCAGCGTGGCGGGCAGGTAAACCCTCATGCCTCGACCATCCCCATCTTCTCCTCCACTGCATCAGCTCCAGCTGGAACGCGACCACGACCGGCGGGCGGGGAAACCCTCACGCCTCGACCGTGCCGATCATCTCGTCCACCGCTTCCCCGATCATCGCCGCCAGCACGTCCACATCGGGCATCGCATCCCGATCGGCGTTCAACCCGAAGTACACGCCGCCGTCGTAGGAGGTCACCCCCACCGACAGCGACTGGTTCTTGGCCAGCGGCACCACCGGGAACATCTCCATCATCCTCGCCTCCGCCGCGTACAGCGGCACCTGCGGTCCGGGAACGTTGGTCACCAGGACGTTGAACAACCGGTCCGAGAACTGGTTGGCCACCCGCGCGCCCAGCGCGTGCAGCGTCGGCGGCGCGAACCCCGACACCTTGACCAGCGCCCCGGCTGCCACCGACTGCCCGGACTCCGCGTGCGCCCGCATGGCATGGCTGACCTGGTGCAACCGCACCGTCGGATTGCCCTCGCCGACCGGCAAGTCGACCAGGTACGCCGAGACCTTGTTGCCCACCGAACCGACCGGCAGGCTGCTGGTCTCCGGATAGGTCGCCCGCGCCTCGGCGTCGTCGGAGCGGACCGACACCGGGACCATCGCGCGAACCGTGGTCGACGGCGCGACCACCTCACCACGAGACAGCAACCAGTTCCGCAGCGCCCCGGTGACCACCGCCAGCACCACGTCGTTGACCGTGCTGCCATGCGCCCGGCGAACCGCTCGCAAGTCCTCGAGCTTCGCCCGCGCGACGGCGAACCGGCGTTGTGCGGAGGTCGGCGCGTTCAACGGCCCGCTGGGCGCCGGGACCACCGCGGTGCGCAGCGCTGAAGCAACACCGCCCAACGCGCGGGAGACCTTCTGCACCGTGGCAGTCACGTCCACCATCGCCGCGCGGACGTTCTCGACCACCTCGCCCGGTCGCTGCACGGCGTCGGTCATCGCCTCCACCACCAACTCGGCCAAGCCCGGCTCCGGGCGCGGCATCCACAGCTCGTCGACGTCCGGGACCTGCCGATTCCGCTCCACGTCGAAGATCACCTGACCGATGTCGAGCGCACCGATGCCGTCCACCATCGCCTGGTGGGTCTTGGTGATCACCGCGACCCGGTTCTTCGACAGGCCTTCCACCAGGTACACCTCCCACAGCGGGCGGGTGTGGTCGAGCTTGCGCGACATCAACCTGGCGGCCAGGTCGTACAACTGCGTGTCGCTGCCCGGTTTGGGCAACGCTGAGCGGCGGACGTGGTAGGTGAGGTCGAAGTCCTGGTCATCCACCCACACCGGCCGCGCGAGCTTCCCCGGCAGCTGCATGACCCGCTGCCGGTAGCGCGGCACGAACCCCAGCCGGCGGTCGATCAGCGACAGCACCCGGTCGTAGTCGAATCCGCTGCGGGGGCGCCGGAACACCGCAACACCGCCGACGTGCATCGGCGTGGTGTAGTCCTCGAGGTAGAGGAAGGACGCGTCTACTGCAGAGAGACGATCGGACATGTCCGCGATCCTGGCACACACACGCCCGGTACCGAGGGGTTCCAGTGGCCCGCCGCCCACAACCGCATGTGACACTTGGTCACGTGACCAGCGAAGTTTCCCCGAAAGACCGATTCGTCACCGTCTACGGCCGCAAGCCCGTGCTGGAGGCGCTGACCGACCACGACCTCCGCGTCGACAAGGTGGTCCTGGCCGAGGGCCTGCGGGGACCGATCATCGAGGAGATCAAGGAAGCGGCCGCCGACCGAGCGGTCCGCGTCCACCGGGCGAGCGCTCACCGGGTCAAGGTGCTGGCCGGCAACGGCCGCCACGACCAGGGCGTGCTGGCCGACGTGGTGGCCCGCAAGATGCGTCCGCTCACCGACGCCCTCGAAGACCCAGCAACCGCGCCGGGCAAGATCCTGCTGCTGGACGGCCTGACCACGCCGGCCAACGTCGGCATGATCCTGCGCACCGCGACGGCCGCCGGGATCGACGGCATCGTGGTGCCGCACCGAGGAGTCGCCAGCCTCGACCCGCTGGTCATCAAGGCCTCGGCCGGCGTCGCGTTCCACGCCCCGGTGCTGCGGACCCGCACTGCTGGTGAGGCCGCGGAGATGCTCAGCGACGCGGGATACCCGCTGTACGCGCTAGAAGCGGACGCCACCGACACCATCTACGGCACCGAGTTCGGTTCCCGCGCGGTGTTCGTGCTGGGCAGCGAGACCGCGGGTCTGTCCGAAGAGGTGCAGTCCCGGATCACCCAGCCGCTGGCCATCCCGATGGCGGGCGGCGTGGAGTCGCTCAACGTCGCCAGCGCTGCCTCGGTGCTCTGCTTCGAACTCCTCCGCCGCAACCTCTCCTGAGGCGAATATCCACGCTGTTGTGCGGGGAACCCACCACCTGGGTTCCCCGCACAACAGCGATCAGAAAAGTTCTGGGAATAACAGAAGGCCTCTCCTTCCCAGCGCATAGCCGGAAAGGAGAGGCCTCCTGTGAATAGTGTGTCGGCGGTGTCTTACTCTCCCACACCCTGTCGAGTGCAGTACCATCAGCGCTGGGGAGCTTAGCTACCGGGTTCGGAATGGGA
>NZ_JBSFBZ010000047.1:0-61058 GCF_053593195.1 Saccharopolyspora sp. NPDC002376 | reverse complement strand
CCCTCCGGGACGCTGACCTTGGCCTTCTCCGTCGCGTAGTTGACGGTCGCCGCGACGCCGTCGAGCTTGTTCAGCTTGCGCTCAATCCGCCCCGCACACGAAGCACACGTCATCCCGCTGATGGCGAGTTCGATCTCGCCGGTGCTCTGCTGGATCCGTTCCTCGGTGGTCACTAGTGCACCCTTTCTTGTGCAGACGCCAAGAAGGCGTGTCATACCGGTTCGTCCTCGTTGCTCAGTCCCGGCTCAGTGCCCGGTGTGACCGCTCGGCTCGGCTGCGGGGGCGGTGCCGCTGGTGTCCACTGTGAACTCTGCGGTGCGCACGACGCCGCCGTGCTGGAAGCCCAGGAACAGGCGGTAGGTGCCCGCGGTGGGCACCTCTGCGACGAAGTCGATCTGTGGGCCGGGCGCGGTGCGACCGTCGGCGGGCGACCCGTCGGGGTGCACGTGCAGATAGGCGAGGTCGTCGCCGCGCAGGGCCACCAGGTGGCCGTAGGCGGACAGGTACGGCTGCAGGTCGGTGACGGGTCGGCCATCCTTGCTGACCGTCAGCTGCAACGGGGACGACTGCCCGGCGGCGAGCTCGCCGCCGAGGCGGACCTGGTAACCGTCCACTTCGGATACCTGTGACGGGGCGAAGCTGCGCGGTTCGAAGTCGCCGCCCGCGGAGATGTCGGTGCCGAGGGTGGTCGCCGCACCGCCGGTCGGGGTGAAGTCGGCGAAGACCCGGTAGCTGCCGGCCTCGGGTAGGTCCAGCGGTGTGGTCCAGGTGCCGTCGGCGGCCATCTGCGGGTGCAGGTGCTGGAATCCTGCGGTGTCGCGGCGGATTAGGACGAGGTGCAGCTGCTTGTCGTGCTCGACGTCGAAGTTCGTGACCGCGCGCCCGTCCGGGCCGAGGACGCGGAAGGAGAAGGGTTCGGTGGTGCCGGCCTGTCGGGTCGTGCCGGTGGGCGCGAGGGTGTAGCCGCCCCTGGACGACGCGAGTCCGCCGGGCAGGTCGGTCTCCGCGACGGTGCCGCTGTGGGCGTCCCCATGTCCGGTGGCCTCACCGCTGGGCATGCCGTTGTGGCTGCTCGAAGAGGGGGCGGCGGAGAGGGGACCGACGGCGGTGCCGACCGCCCAGCCGCCACCGGCGACCAGGGCGAGCACCGCACCGTAGGCGGAGAGCTTGCCTGCTGCGTTCATGACGAATCCTCACTGGGAGCGGGGCGGGCCGGGGGAGCGGCCCGCCCCGGGGATCAGGTCAACTGCCGGCCAGCTGATAACCGGCCTCTTCAACGGCGGTGCGCACATCGGCGGCGCTGATCGCCTCGCCGCTGGAGACGGTGACCGCCCCGGTGGGGAGGTCGACGGCCACCTCGGAAACGCCGCCGATCTTGCTGACCTCCTCGGTCACCGACTGCGCGCAGTGCCCGCAGGTCATGCCGACGACGGTGAAGGTGGACTCGGTCATCGGGAACTCCTCTGAGTTGCTACTACCCCGGGGGGGTATATGTTGTCGACGGGTTCGATTTATACCCCCGGGGGGTATTGATTGCAAGCGGCGGATCGAATTGGAAGAACGGTTCATGTTGCTCGATGATTTCAGTGTCAATCAAAATTGTGGCGGACCGCGGGTTACTCTTGATTCGATCCAGAAAACAGGCCAGACTTCTGCACGTGCCGACGACAGCCGACCACGAGCGCATGCTGCGCGAGGCTGCACTGCGCGTGACCCGCCCGCGGGTCGCAGTGCTGTCAGCCGTGCACGACCACCCGCACGCGGACACCGAGTTGATCATCGGTGCCGTGCGCGAGGCACTTCCGAAGGTGTCCCACCAGGCCGTTTACGACGTGCTGCGGGCACTGACCGACGCTGGACTGCTTCGCCGCATCCAGCCGATGGGCTCCCTGGCCCGCTACGAGGCGAGGGTGGGGGACAACCACCACCACCTCGCGTGCCGGTCGTGCGGGGTGATAGCCGACGTCGACTGCGCCGTCGGTTCGGCGCCCTGCCTGACGGCCTCGGACACCCTGGGCTTCAGCATCGACGAGGCCGAGGTTATCTACTGGGGCCTGTGCCCGACCTGTTCCCCTGATTCGCGAGCAGCACCTGAAAAACCTCGAGAGGAATCCCGTGACTGACAGCACCAACGTCGGCCAAGCCACGGAGCAGAGCGAAGGCCAGTGCCCGGTCGCGCACGGACGTGCTCCGCACCCGACCGAAGGCGGCGGCAACCGCCAGTGGTGGCCGAATCGACTCAACGTGAAGATCCTCGCGAAGAACCCGCTGGTGGCCAACCCGCTGGACGAGGACTTCGACTACGCCGAGGCGTTCAAGAGCCTCGACCTGCCCGCCGTGAAGCGGGACATCGAAGAGGTGCTGACGACCTCGCAGGACTGGTGGCCCGCTGACTTCGGTCACTACGGCCCGCTGATCATCCGCATGGCGTGGCACAGCGCCGGTACCTACCGCACCAGCGACGGCCGCGGCGGCGCCGGTGCCGGTCAGCAGCGGTTCGCGCCGCTGAACAGCTGGCCGGACAACGTCAACCTGGACAAGGCCCGCCGCCTGCTGTGGCCGGTCAAGAAGAAGTACGGCCAGAACATCTCCTGGGCCGACCTGCTGATCCTGGCAGGCAACGTCGCGCTGGAGTCGATGGGCTTCAAGACCTTCGGCTTCGCCGGTGGCCGCGAGGACGTGTGGGAGCCGGACGAGGACGTCTACTGGGGCCCGGAGACCACCTGGCTCGACGACCAGCGCTACACCGGTGACCGCGACCTGGAGAAGCCGCTGGCCGCGGTCCAGATGGGTCTGATCTACGTCAACCCGGAGGGCCCGAACGGCAACCCGGACCCGATCGCCGCTGCTCGCGACATCCGCGAGACCTTCGGCCGGATGGCGATGAACGACGAGGAGACCGTCGCGCTGATCGCCGGTGGTCACACCTTCGGCAAGACGCACGGTGCGGCGCCCGACAGCCACGTCGAGGCCGACCCGGAAGGCGCCCCGCTCGAGCAGCAGGGCCTGGGCTGGAAGAACTCCTTCGGCACCGGCAAGGGCGCGGACACCATCACCAGCGGTCTCGAGGTCACCTGGACCACGACGCCGACCAAGTGGAGCACCAACTTCCTCTGGAACCTCTTTAGCTTCGAGTGGGAGCTGACCGAGAGCCCGGCCGGTGCGAAGCAGTGGAAGCCCAAGGGCGGTGCCGGTGAGGGCACGGTTCCGCACGCGCACGACGCGTCGAAGCGGATCGCGCCGAGCATGCTGACCACCGACCTGGCGCTGCGCTACGACCCGGTCTACGAGCCGATCGCCCGCCGGTTCATGGAGAACCCGGACCAGTTCGCCGACGCCTTCGCCCGCGCGTGGTTCAAGCTGACCCACCGCGACCTCGGGCCGAAGTCGCTCTACCTCGGCCCGGAGGTGCCCGAGGAGAACCTGATCTGGCAGGACCCGCTGCCGGCCGTCGACCACGAGGTCATCGGCGCCGAGGACATCGCCGCGCTGAAGGCGAAGATCCTGGAGTCGGGCCTGGACACCGCGCAGCTGGTCTCCACCGCGTGGGCGTCGGCCTCGTCGTTCCGCGGTAGCGACAAGCGCGGTGGCGCCAACGGTGCGCGGATCCGTCTGGAGCCGCAGAAGAGCTGGGAGGCCAACAACCCCGACCAGCTCGCGACCGTGCTGAACACCCTGGAGGGCATCCAGGAGTCGTTCAACGCCGGTGGTAAGAAGGTCTCGCTGGCCGACCTGATCGTCCTCGGTGGTTGCGCCGCGGTAGAGCAGGCCGCCAAGGCCGCTGGTCACGACGTCGAGGTGCCGTTCACCCCGGGTCGCGTTGACGCCACCGAGGAGTACACCGACGCGGAGTCCTTCGCCCCGCTGGAGCCCGCCGCTGACGGTTTCCGCAACTACGCGAGCAAGGGCAACCGGCTGCCGGCCGAGTACCTGCTGCTGGACAAGGCGAACCTGCTCACGCTGAGCGCGCCGGAGATGACCGTCCTGGTCGGCGGCCTCCGCGTGCTGGGCGCGAACTACGACTCGTCCAAGCACGGTGTCCTCACCGACAACCCGGGCCAGCTGAGCAACGACTTCTTCGCGAACCTGCTCGACCTGGGCACCGACTGGCGTCCGGCCGACGCGGAATCGCAGACCTTCGAGGCGCGCGACGCGTCGGGCGAGGTCAAGTGGACCGGTACCCGTGCGGACCTGGTCTTCGGCTCGAACTCCGAGCTGCGGGCGCTCGCCGAGGTCTACGCGAGCGACGATGCCAAGGCGAAGTTCGTGCGCGACTTCGTCGCGGCGTGGGACAAGGTCATGAACCTGGACCGGTTCGACCTGGTCTGATCGGCGATCAGTCGTTGACTGACGAGACCCCGTCCTCGAGTTCTTCGAGGGCGGGGCCTCGCCCTTTTCGGGTGGACGCCCAGGAGTCCGGGTGCGCGCGGGTTTCGCGGCGGCCATCCTGGGCCAATGCCTTCGACCGGGACGCGGCCAGCACCTCGTGACGGGGTGCGTCGGCCAGCGACGATGACCGCGTTGTTCGGTGGCACCGGCCCGGAGTGGGTGGCCCGGGAGATCCCGGTGCCCGAGGTCGGTCCGGGGCAGTTGCTGGTGCGGGTGCGCGCTGCTGGGCTGAACAACGCTGACGTTCCGGTGCTGGCCGCCACAGATCCGACGGTCGGTGGCACGGGTGAGCAGTACCAGGCCGGTTACGAGTTCGCAGGTGAAGTGGCGGCCGTCGGCGAGGGCGTCGCGGGTGTGGCCGTGGGGGACCGGGTGATGGGCACGCAGCCGCGCAGCTTCGCCCAGTACGCGCTCACCGACCACCGGCACGTCCTGCGCATCCCCGACGCCATCGGGTTCGAGGAGGCCGCCGCGCTGCCCACCGGTCTGCTCACCGAGCACGGCGCGCTCGAACTGGGTGCTTTCCAGGCCGGGCAGTCGGTGCTCATCACCGGCGCCACCTCGGCCATCGGCCTGCTCGGAGTGCAGATCGCCAAGGTGCTCGGAGCTTCGACGGTCATCGGCACCACGCGGTCCCCGTCGAAGGAAGCGTTGCTGGTGAGTGCTGGCGCGGACGTGGTGGTCGTCGGCGACGGCCTGACCGAAGAGGTGCTCGAGGCCACGGATGGTAGGGGCGTGGACGTCGTCCTCGACCATGTGGGCGGGCGGACCTTCGCCAGCTGCTTGCCCGCCACCCGAGTCGAGGGGCACCTGGTCAACATCGGCCGCCTGGACCGGGCGGAATCGACGATCAACCTGGACCACCTGTCCTACCGGCACCTGCACCTGCGAGGGGTGTCGTTCGGGTTCAGCCGCCCGGCCGAGCTCGGCGAGGTGATGGCCGCGCTCGTCCCCGAGGTGCTCCCCGCGGTTGCCGATGGGCGGATCCGCCCGATCATCGACGAGGTCTTCCCGTTCGACCGCGCGGCGGAAGCCGCCGACCGGCTGCGCACCGGCCAGGCCAACGGCAAGATCGTCCTGGTCGTTCCCTGACCTCGGCTGTTCGGGTTCTTCCTCGAACGATCACCGGTCGGCAGTAGTCTGGCCGATCGTGGACCGACCGACGTTGCCCGAGCACCTGCAACTGCTGCTCTCCGATGAGCCCGTCCTGGACGTGTACTCGTACGGACCCTGGCGGGTGCCGGACGGGTTGTACGAGGAGATCCGACAGCGCGCTGAGGAGCTCAACCGCGACCCGGCGGCCGAGAAGATCACGATGCAGCTTCCGGCGTTCTTCGCCGAGGGCACCTCGGTCGTCGGCGCTGAGCTGTGGTCCTTGCTGGAGTTCTTGCTCGGCACGGCGGCGGTGCACGCTCGCAACTCCGTCGATGTTCTGCGCGACGCGCTGGGCGCGTTCGTGGCTCAGCCGTGGGAGCCCGTCCTCTCCTGGGGTTCGAGCGTGATCGCACCGGGGTTCCGGCCGCCGGTGGAGTGGTTGCTGGAAGGTGCCGGTGACGACCCGGAGCTGCGGGAGGTGTCCTTCGACCTGGCCCGGCGCTGTCTGGACGTCTTCGCGGGGATCGAACCCCTCGAGCCGCGCCGCCAAGCGCTGATCGCCCTGCACGACCTGCGCGCGGCCGACCCGGCGTTGGCCAAGCAGGACCTCGTGGCGCCGGTCGGTGAGCTGCGGGAGATGTGGGCGCAGCGGGCGGATGAGTCGATCCTGGCGGCACTGCCCGAGCTCGCCGGGCCGGCCGGTTACCTGGACTGGGCGTGCTCGGGATTCTTAGCCGCGCACCAGCGGCTGCTGGAACGGGTGACGGGCACGACGGGTACCGGTCCGGTGCCCGACATCGACCCCGCCGTGGCGAAGGAGGCCGCACTGGCCTGCGTGATGTTGCACGCGGACCTGGTGGAGGTGCCGGTCGAGCTGGCGCTCACCACGGGACGCGAGAAGTTCGGCGTCGTGCAGAACATCTTCGCCGGGCTGAAGGGGACCTTCAATGCCAACCAGTGGCACAACCAGGTGAGCGCCTGGCTGGGGCGCGCGGTGCTGGCCGGTGAGGTGGACGTCTGCCGCGCCTGGCTCGACATGGCGATGCGGATCAGCGGCGTCGTGCAGGGGCTGCCGAACAGCGTGGTGACGCCGAGCTGCAGCGTCATGGTCGGGGAGTTCCAGCGTCAGCTGCGAGTGCTCATCGAGCCGCGCCGAGTGGTCAACCCGCTGGTGGCGAAGCTGTCCACCGACGAGTCGTCGGACGAGTCGGAGGAGGATCCGGCCGCGGAGCTGGTGGGGCAGCCGGCACTGGCGGAAGCTCTGCGCACCGCGCTGGCGGACTTCCAGCACAGCCACACCGAAGGCGTGCGGATGCTGTTGTCGGGGCCGGAGAGCACAGGCCGGGGCACCGCGTTGGGGCTGCTGCGCGGTGCGCTGCACAAGATCGGCGCGTACGGCCACGAGCTGTGGGTGTCCGATGCGGAGTTCACCAGCCTGGACGTCAGCAACGCCGTGGTGCACCTGCAGCAGAAAACGTTCGGCCTCGGTCCCCGCGACGTGCTGGTGGTGCACGGGCTCGACCAGCTGGCGGGTCTGGAGTGGTCCGGCGCCGCGCTGCTCGAGGAGCTGCGTCGGCTGCTGAACCGCCTGCCGGAACTGCACGTCATCGCGGTGTGCCGGGGCGGGGGAGCGGATCGGGTCGGCGAGCTGAACCCGGCGCTGCTCCAGCAGTTCCGGGTGGCGACGACCCGTCCTTTCACCGAGGAGGAGCGCGTTGAGCTGTTCAAGCGCGCGGTGACCCGGCGAGACGCGGAAGTTGCGGACGACGTTGCGCAGGAAGGTGCGCGGTTGGCGGCGGCCGGGCAGCAGAACATGCGCGGCGCCCGGCTGGTCGAGGACTTGGCGGAGCGCAGCGTCGGAGCAGCCCGGGCCCGCAGCAGCGACGGGCAGGCGGAGGTCCTGGGCAGCGACTTGCCGAAGCCGCCGGCCAGCGGTGCCGATTTCGCGGACTGCGTCGGCTTGGAATCGGTGCGCCGCGAACTGGACCTGGTGCTGGCCGAGGTGCGGGCCGCCGAGCTGCGCAGGGAAGCCGGGATGCCGGACGCGGTCCGCCCGCGGCACCTGGTGTTCACCGGCGGGCCGGGGACCGGGAAGACGACCACTGCCGGGGTCTTGGGCCGGATGTGCGCTGACCTTGGACTGCTGTCCTCGGGGCACCTCGTGGTGGTCGACTGCGCGGACCTGGCCGGACGGCACGTGGCTGAGGCCGGGATCGGCGTGCAGCGCGCGATCGAGCGGGCATCGGGCGGTGTGCTGTGCATCGAGGACGCGGGCACGCTCGCCAGGCCCGGCATCGACCTCGACCAATCCCGCAACCGCGGCGTGATCGACGCGTTGCTGGCTGGTCTGCAAGCGCGCTCGCAGGACCTGCTGGTGGTCCTGTGCGGTCCGGACGCGGCGGTGAACGGCCTGCTCAAGGCCAACCCGGAGCTGCAGGTCTGCTTCCCGAAGGTGGTGCGCTTCCCGGACCTGACCGATGCGCAGGTCGTGGAGCTGTTCGAGCGCAAGGCCGCCGATGCCGGCTTCACGTCGGGCGACGGGGTGCCGGAGAAGGTCGGGAAGCTGGTCCGCGCGGCCCGCCGCGACGCGGCGATGACCAACGGGCGCCTCGCGGTGAACCTGCTGGAGCGCGCGATCTCGGCGCAGTCCAGGCGGATCCTGGCTGATGCGGAGCCGGGCGGTGCACTGGACCGGATCGAGGTCGACGACGTCCCGGACACCGCGGTGGAGCCGGTGCGCGCGGACCTGCCGGAAGACCCGCTGGCGATGATCGACGACCTAGTCGGCCTGGAGACGGTCAAGCGCGAGGTGCGGCTGGTGGTCTCGGAGGCCGAGGCCGACCAGATGCGCCGCGGCGCCGGGCTGGAGCTCGGCTCGCGCACCCGGCACCTGGTGTTCACCGGCAACCCGGGCACGGCCAAGACCACGGTGGCCAGGCTGATCGCGGCGGTGTACGCCAAGCTCGGCCTGCTGTCCTCCGGACACTTGGTGGAGGTCTCGCACGCGGACCTGATCGCCCAGTACATCGGCCAGACCGCCCCGAAGGTCCGCTCCGCGGTGGAGCGTGCGCTGGGCGGCGTCCTGTTCATCGATGAGGCCTACGCGCTGACCCCGCCGGACGGTCGGCAGTCCTACGGTCCGGAGGCGATCGCCGAACTGCTGCGGTTGATGGAGGAGCACCGCGACGACCTGGTGGTGATCGCGGCTGGGTATGAGAGCAGGATGGCGGAGTTCCTGCGCACCAATCCGGGCCTGGCCTCCCGCTTCCCGTCGGTGGTGCACTTCTCGGACTACGGCGAAGCAGAACTCGTCGAGATCTTCGAGCGCATGGCGGCGACGGCCGGATTCACCCTAGACAAGGGCGTTGACGCCCAGGTTCGCCAGATCCTGCGTGCAGCCAAGCGGGACGAGTCGTTCGGCAACGGCCGGGTCGTGCGCAACCTGCTGGACCGGGCGATCGCGTTGCAGGGCGAACGGATCACGGCGAAGGCGGCGGCGCCCGAGGAGGTCCGGCGCCTGCGCCCGGTCGACCTGGCGGGCGTGCAGGTCAGCCGACTCGTCTCCGGGGAGGACCCGTTCGGCCAGTACCTGTGATCAGCGCTCTTGGTAGAGGGCGCTGCCCTTGACGTATTCGGGATAGGGGATGGTCCAGTCCGGGATGTCGCCGTCGGCGGTGGTCAGCGGCCGGTCGGAGCCGACGATGTCCACTGGGTCCCCGATCTGCACGAAGTCGAAGTACCACTTGCCGTCGGTTGGGGAGAGGTTGATGCAACCGTGCGAGACGTTGGACTCGCCCTGGGCCCACACGGTTGCGTCGTTGACGTGCACGAACTCGCCGTTGTTGGAGATGCGCACCGCGTTGGGCAGGACCTCGTCGTAGAACTCGGGGTCGCCCTTCTGCGGCCCGCCCCAGCTGTCCGAGCGCATCCGGATGGAGGTGTGCTTCTCGGAGGCCACGTGCACGCCGAACTGGGTCGGGTAGATGCTCCTGCCGTAAGAGGCGGGCAGCTGCCGGACCTCCTGGCCGTCCTGGTAGACGGTGAACATGTGCGTGTTGACGTCGCCGACCGCGCGCTGATCCCGGCCGATGCGGAAGTTCGTCTCGTGGTCGGCGGTGCCCATGACACCGCCACCGGTGTCCACCCCGTACAGCCGCGCGCGGACCTTCACGGTGGTGCCGGGCTTCCAGTAGTCCTTCGGGCGCCAGTTGACCTGGTCATCGGCCATCCAGTGGAACGAGCCCTCCGTGGGCACCGACGGTTCGACGGACAGGCGGCGTTCGACGGCGGCGCGGTCGGTCACCGGCTTGGTGAAGTAGATCGACACCGGCATGGCGACCCCGACCTCGTCGCCGTCGCTGGGCCTGGTCCGGTCGACGGTGACCTCGTCGGCCGGGGTGGCGGTGGTGAAGGTCGAGTTCGTCGGCGGCGCCGGGATGCGCTCGGCGTCCTGCGCCTGGGCCTGCACGCGGTAGGTCTTGCTGAACTCCATCGGGGCGGTCGAGCTCCACTTCCGGCCGCCGTCGGTTAGTTCGCCGGGAAGCGCGGTTCCCCCGTCCGAGGTAACGGTGACCGAGGTCAGGACGCCTCGGTGGGCGGTGACGACCAGCGGATCGCTGGGCCCGATGTTCGCCCCGTTCGGCACGGAGGTCGTCACGGACGCGGCGGACACCTTGGGCTTCGGCTCGGTGCACGAGGTCAGCGCGCATGCGAGCGCGGTCCCGACGACGATTGGCCACGCCAGTGCAACTCGCATACCGACCCCCCGAAACCTCAAGCGTGCGGCTTCACGTTCCAACCACTGTCGGTGCGAATCCGTGACATATCAACACGATCAAGGTTGCAGCGGCGTTCGCGGGACCTTGACGAGGCTTGGTGACAGGGGAGCTCCCGAGATCGCGCCGGGCGGGATCGTTGACGGAGTGTGTGGGGGGGGGGACGAACGGCCGCTGGGCGAGCAGTTTTGCGCCTTGCGGAACGCGGTGCGGCCGTCGCGCGCCCGGCCGACGTCGAATCGATCCACATCTGTGGCGATCGCATGGCATTGATCGTCGTGCTCCATCGAGGACACTCGTTGGAAGGAACCCGGGGCCGATGGTGCAAGATCGGATATGTCCAATGATGGCAATGGTTTTGGGGGATCGCGAGAAGTTCGGTGCTGGTTGCGCCGGCCATCCGGATCTTGGTCCTGTTTGGAATCTTCGGGCTTGCTGGAGGAGTCGGCATCAGGGGGGAGTTCACAACAACCCTGGCGTCCTGCCATCCGGTTGACGAGAAGTTGCCGGCCAAACGGCTCATCAGCACGTTGATGGCGGCACCGTTCGGCATGCTCGACACCAGCACGTTCGCGCAGGCGTCCTGGTTCGCGCTGCCGGCACCGCTGCAGTTCGGCATGCCCGAGTTCCAGCCGTCGGCGATCCTCGCGGTGTGCATCGTGATCCTGGTGGCGATGACCGAGAGCGCGGCCGGGATGCTGGCGATCGGCGAGATCTGCGACCGAGAGGTCGAGAAGAAAGTCGTCACCCGCGGCCTACGGGTGGACGGCATCGCCACCACGGGCGGCTCGCTGTTCGGCGGCCTGCCCACCAGCGCCTTCGCCCAGAACGTCGGCGTGGTGTCGCTGACCGGCGTGCGCAGCCGGTTCGTCGTCGCCGTCGCGGGCTCGGTGATGGCTCTGCTCGGGGTGTTCCCGGTGCTGGGCGGCGTCGTCTCGCTGGTGCCGTACCCGGTGCTCGGCGGTGCGGCGCTGATGCTGTTCGGCAGCATCGCTGCCAGCGGCATCCGCACGCTGTCGCGGGCGCACCTGGAGCAGGGGCACAACATGTTCATCGTGTCGGTTTCGCTGGCGGTCGGGCTGATCCCGCTGGCCGCGCCGAAGATCTACGAACAGTTCCCGCAATGGTTCCAGACGGTGTACGGCACCGGGATCGTCGCCGGCGCCATCGTGGCTGTGCTGCTCAACGTCGTCTTCAACCATCCGCTGAAGGCCGCGACGCCGAAACCGGTGGCACAACCGGCAACTCCGGAACCCGCCCCGAGCACCGGCGGCTAGCGCCTGCCTTCGAACCTGCGAGTGCCCCTGCTCGAGCGCTGCACGTGCTCGGGGAGAGGCATTCGCAGTCCAGGCGGACGCTGAGGTTCCGATACCGGCACCGCCTTGCAAACCGAGTGCATCAGACACGTTCCGATGTTCCGGCGTCACGCAGAGCGAGCGATGGCGAAGGTTTGGTCTTCCGGGACGAGTCGGTATTGAGCCGTTCTCGTGATCGACAACGCCTATTCGGCCGAAAGCCGCCGGGATACGCTTTCTCCCGCTGGGAGAAGTGTGGCGTTGAAGGTGGTTTTGGTGGCGGCGGTCCCACAGGAAGATCAGGTCCAGGGCACGAGTGATGCCGAGCTGATCGATGCTGTGCGCAGTGGTAATGGCGAGGCGTTCGGGACGCTGTACGAGCGGCACGTGGGCGCGGCGCACGCGATGGCCCGACAGGTCACCAAATCGCAGGCGGAAGCCGATGACGTGGTGTCCGAGGCCTTCGCGAAGGTGCTGGGCCTGTTGCGGGACGGCAGGGGGCCGACGGATGCCTTCCGCGCCTACCTGCTGACGGCGGTGCGGCACGGCGGGTACGACCGGGCGAACAAGGCGAAGCGGACGCAGGCCGTCGATGACCTGGAGACGGTGCCCAACATCGACATCAGCCAGCCGTTCCGAGATCTGGCGGTGGAGAACGAGGAGCGGTCGCTGATCACGGCGGCGTTCCAGCGGTTGCCGGAGCGGTGGCAGATGGTGCTCTGGCACGTGGAGATCGAGGGCGAATCACCGTCCAAGGTCGCGCCGATGCTGGGCATGACGGCCAACGGTGTTTCCGCGCTGGCCTACCGGGCCCGCGAAGGCCTCAAGCAGCAGTACCTCCAGGTGCACCTGGCGACGATGGCCGAGGAACCCGACGCGTGCCGCTCGGTGATCGACCGGCTGGGCTCGTGGACCCGCGAAGGCCTGTCGAAGCGCGAGACGGCGCAGGTCAACGTGCACCTGGACGACTGCGACCGGTGCGCGGCGATCGCAGCCGAGCTGATGGAGATCAACGGCTCGCTGAAGGTGTTCATCGCACCGATCGTGCTGGGCGGGAGCGCATCGGCGACCGGTTACCTGGCCACGACGGGTGGCAGTCTGGTCGGCGCCGGGGTCATCGGGGCCGTGCGGTCGAACCCGCGCAAGAGCATCGTGGCGGGCGGCGCGATCCTGGCCGCGTTGGCGGCGTTGGGCATCGCGCTGGCCGCGAACGAGACCGACCCGCCACCGCTGGCCGCAGCGCCGGTCACGCCGGAAAGCCAGCAGGGACAACAGGTTCCGGCCCAGAACCCGCCACCGGCGACCGTCCCTCCGGCGACCCCACTCCCGGAACAGTCCGCGCCTCCGGAACAGCAGCCCGGACAGGCGCCAGTTCCCGAGCCGCCGGTAGAGGAAGAGCTGTCGTTGCCGCCGCTGCCGTTGGTCCCGCCGGGCCGGCAGGACGTCGCCGACGTCGAGGCGAGGCTGTCCCTTCCGCTGCTGAACGGCGTGGGTGCGGCGATCGACCTCGACGTCGACCGGAACCGGATCCAGTTGGAGGCCAACGTGAACGTGGGACAGCCCGACCACCAGCGCTGAGTCACTCCGCGAGCAGGTGCTCCAGCCACGTCGTGTGCACCGGTCCGCGGCGGAGGTCGGGTTCGGCGAGCAGGCGTTCGTGCAGCCCTGCGGTGGTGGCGATGCCCTCGGCGTGGAACTCGCGGATGGCCTGCCGGGCTCGGGCGTGCGCCTGCTCCCGGTCCGCGCCCCAGCACACCAGCTTCGCGATGAGCGAGTCGTAGAACGGGCTCACCCGGTCGCCGGGGCCGACCCAGGTGTCGAACCGGACGCCCGGGCCACCGGGGAGCTCGAACTCGGTGACCTCGCCGGGAGTCGGCGCGAAGCCGCGTTGCGGATCCTCGGCGTTGATCCGCAGCTCGACAGCGGCACCGTGGGCCCGGACCGAATCCTGGTCGAAGGACAGCGGGGCACCGCCGCTGATGCGCAGCTGCTCAGCGACCAGGTCGATCCCGGTGATCGCCTCGGTGATCGGGTGCTCGACCTGGATCCGCGTGTTCATCTCGATGAAGTAGAAGTTCTCGTCGGCGTCCACGAGGAATTCGACCGTTCCTGCGTTGCGGTAACCGACGTGCTCGGCCAAGCGCACCGCCGCCTCCGCGATGGCACGACGGGCGTCGTCGGACAGCTGAGGCGCTGGCGCTTCCTCGATGAGCTTCTGCCGACGCCGTTGGACCGAGCAGTCCCGTTCCAGGAGGTGCCGGACGTTGCCGTGGTCATCGGCGAGCACTTGGACTTCCACGTGCCGCGCCTGCGGAATGGCGCGCTCGAGGTAGATGGTCGATTCGCCGAACGCGGACTGCGCCTCCGCCTGCGCGGCGGGCAGCACGCTGCTCAACTCCTTCGCATCTCGCACCGGCCGGATGCCGCGACCACCGCCACCAGCGGAGGCCTTGATCAGCAAGGGATAACCGAGATCGGCCGCCGCTCGCTCCGCCTGGGCGTGGTCGGTGCACGGGCCGCTGCCCGGCACCACCGGCACACCAGCCGACTGCGCCGTGCGGCGGGCGGTCGCTTTGTCGCCCATGAGCTCGATGGCTTCCGGCGTCGGACCGATGAACACCAAGCCCGCGTCGCGCACCTTGCGCGCGAAATCCGCGTTCTCGGACAGGAATCCGTAGCCGGGGTGCACCGCATCGACCTCGGCCTCCTTGGCGGCCTTGAGCAGCACTTCGGCGTCCAAATAGGACTTCTGCGCAACGGAGCGACCGATGTGCTGGACGTCGTCGGCCATCCGCACCCACCGGGTGCCCTCGTCAGCATCGGAGTGGACCGCGACCGCTTCGACGCCTGCTGCGTGGCACGCGCGGATGATCCGCACCGCGATCTCGCCGCGGTTGGCCACCAGCACGCGCCTCAGCCCGGTCATGCCTCGTCCATTTCGAAGAGGGTCTGCCCGACGTCGACCTCGTCGCCGTCGTCCAGCAGGATGTTGGTGACCACCCCGGCGGATTCCGCTTTGATCTCGTTGTAGGTCTTCATCACCTCGATCAGACCCAACGTCTGACCCACCTCGACGGCGTTGCCGGGCTCGATGTACGGGTCGGCGTCGGGGGACGGGCGGCGGTAGAACACGCCGGGCAGCTGAGCATCCACATCGGGCATCGGTTCCTCCAGGGTCACCTCGGGTCGGCGTCGAGCGCGATGCGGGCCTTGCCCAGTCGCGCACGTCGTTCCTGCCGGGCCGCCATCGCGGTGTCGACGTCCACGGCGGTGAAGCGCAGCTTGCTGCCGGTGCGGGTCTGCGCGATGAGATCGCGGTCGGCGGAGATGACCGTGCCGATGGTCGCGTAGCCGCCACCGGTGACCGCGTCGTTGAGCAGCACGATCGGCTCGTCACCGCCGGGGACCTGCACCGATCCCACCGGGTAGCCGAGGTCCACCACGTTCGCCGGGTCGCTGCCCGCGCCGAAGGGCTGCTCCCGTTCGACGAAGTCCAGCGATCCGCCGCGCAGCCGGTAGCCGACCCGGTCCGCGTCCTTGGTGACCTTCCACTCGGTGTCCAGGAAGGACCGCAGGGCGTCCTCGGTCAGTCGGTAGGAGCACAGCCCGACGATGAACCGCAGCTCGGTGACTGCCGGGAAGTCCAGGCGGAGCTCTTCCGGCAGCTCCGCACCAGTCGCGGGCGCCGACTGCTCCGACCCCAGCGGCAGCCGGTCGCCGGAGGTCAGCGCGCGGCCTTGGAAGCCGCCGATGCCGGTGAGCATGTACGTGGACCGGGAACCCAGGTAGGGCTCCACGTCGATCCCGCCGCTGACCGCGAGGTAAGGCCGCGCGCCGCGCCGGACCTGCGTCGCGGCCAGCACGTCTCCGGCTTCGACGCGGAGCGGTTGCCAGGTCGGTGCGGGCTGGCCGTTGATCGTGACGACGCAGTCGGCGCCGGTCACCGCGACGTGGCGCGAATCGGTGAACTCCAGCTCCGGACCCAGGTAGGTGGCCTCCAGCACGGCCGCACCGGACGGGTTGCCCACCAGCATGTTGGCGATCTCGTAGGAGTACTGGTCCATGGCCCCGGACGGCGGCATGCCGATCGCGTACTGGCCGTCCCGCCTGGAGTCCTGCACGGTCGTGGACAAGCCGCCCGAGCGCACGATCAGTTCATTCATCGGTACAGCACCTCCATCAGCCGTTCGTTGACACCGTCGGGATCGGCGAGGAACTCCGCCGGGCGGAACGCCACGTCCCGGGTGCGGTAGCGGAAGGTGCCCGCCTCGACCTCGGCCCGGACGGCCTCGTACTCGTCGGGCTCGATCGAGCGGTACCGGAGGATGTCGCTCGGCTGCGGGAACGCGATGCGGTCGGCGAAGTCCGGCAGCCGCTGCGACAGGTCGAACACCGGTGCGGGCGCGATCCCGAACAACTGGTACCCGCCGGCGCCGCGCACGGGGTAGACCACCGCGAACGCCCCGCCGAAGCCGAACGCGCGCTCCGGTGTGTCGGTGCGCGGTCGCACGTACTTGGGCACCTCGATCTGCCGATCGCGGGTAACCATCTGGTAGCAGAACGGCAGTCCCGGGACGAAGCCGAGCATGGTGACGATGAACGGCGCCGAGGTGATCGCGTCGATCAGCGATCCGACGTCGGGGTGGCCGTTGATCCGCGCGGCGTACTCGAGGTCGGTGGCCGATGGGTCCTGGTGGCGGTCCCGGAATCGCATGAGCGTCTCGCGGGTCCACGGGTCGTCGAACAGCACCGGGACGTCGACCACGCGCGTCTGCACGGTGTAGTCCTCCGGAAGCTCACCGGCGGAGTGCTCGAGCGCCTTGAGCTGCTCGACCAGCTCGGCCGGATGCAACCGGTCGGGGTCCAATCGGACCAGGTAAGAGGCGTTCGACGGACAGATGTCGATGACGCCGTCGACGTCGAGCCGGCGCAGCGCGCCGGTGATCGCCATCGCCTTGAAGTTCGCCTCGAGGCTCATTTCGCGGTCTAGCTCGACGAACACGAACTCGTCGCCGCCGAACTCGTACCGCGCTGGTGGCAATTCGATCCTGGTAGCGGTCACGGTGCCCCTCCTCACCAAACCGTCGGCAAGGAAAGGATGCGCCGCAGGATCGCACCGCGCATCGCCATTGTGGCCGCAAAACCCACGTTCGAGTGGGTGCTAGGTTGCGCCATCCGGGCTGCTGCGTTCGGTGCAATCCGGAGCTACGATCGCGTTTCTCGGGGGTTTTTCGGGAGGTGCGTGGAAATGCGTGCGCTCATCGATCTCAACGCTGATGCGGGCGAGAGCTTCGGCCGGTGGCGACTCGGCGACGACGCCGGGGTGATTCCGCTGGTCTCATCGGTCAACGTGGCGTGCGGGTGGCACGGGGGAGACCCGGCGACGATGCGCCGATCCGTGCAGCTGGCGCGCGCCGGCGGGACATCGGTGGGGGCGCATCCCGGTTTTCCGGACCTGATCGGCTTCGGGCGCCGGGCGATCGCGATGAGCCCGCAAGACGCCGCCGAGGCCTGTCTGTACCAGTTCGGCGCCTTGCGGGCGATCGCTGACCTGCACGGGGTTCCGGTCGCCCACGTCAAACCGCACGGGGCGCTTTATGGGCTCGCCGCCCGGGATGGAGCCGTCGCCGAAGCGATCGTGGAGGCGTTCGCCACCGCAGCACCGGAAGTCCGCGTGGTGCTGCTCGCCGGTCCGGTCACGGAAGGCTTGGCAGAGCGCGGTTTTCCGGTGGTGCGCGAAGCTTTCGCCGACCTCGACTACGACGCCGACGGACACATCATCATCGAACCGGACCCCCAGCCGAGATCACCGCAGCTGTGCGCTGATCAAGCGATGGCCGTGCTCCGGGGTTCGGTCGATTCGGTCTCGGGAACCGCGGTATCGGTGGACGCCGACACCATCTGCCTGCACGGCGACCGGCCGAACGCGGTGGATGTCGCACAAGCGATCCGCGACCGCTTCGCCGCCGAAGGCGTCACGCTGGCCCCGATGGCCGAGGTGGCGGGCCAACGCTGAATCAGCCCGCTGGTTGCAGGCGATCACCGACGTTGAGCCGGGAGTTGCTCAAGTGGTCGCCTTCCGGGCTGAACGGTGGGATCGAGCTCGGTGCGCAATCGGCGACCAGCAGCGAGTCCGCGGTCTGCTCGCTCGGCCCGGCGCACACGACGGGCTGCCCGTCCGGTCCCCAGACCCCGGAATTGCCCCGGTACTCCCACTGCCCGCGGTCGGAGACCTCCCAACCGCGCCGGTTTGCATATGCCACGAAAACCCGCCACACCGCGGCCATCGCCGGGATGATGTGCTCGGTCGCGTCGGGGTAGGGCACCTGCGTCGGCGAGCCGTCGTGGAGCACGAAGTGCCGGTCGGCGGCGGTCGGGCCGACGATCAACCCGGCACCGCGCCGCGCCAAGTACTGGTACAGCGGCGGGAACTCGCACTCGTAGCAGTTCAAGATCCCCACCCGGAAGCCGTTGATGTCGACGACCGGGGGAAGTTCGTCGCCTGGCGTGAAGTTGGCGCGTTCGGCCGCCCCGTACAGGTGCGTCTTGCGGTAGTTCGCGATCAACCGGCCGTCGCCGACCACGGCCACGGAGTCGTGCAGGGCTCCGTTCTCGGCGCGCTCCACGTAGGGCAGAACGATGCCGATGTCGTGCTGCTGCGAGAGTTTCACGGCCGCGCGCACCGAAAGGCCGTCACTGGGCTCGGCGAGCTCTGCGCATTCGTCGGGACCGAGCGAGTACCCGGTGTTGTAGCACTCGGGAAAGGCGCACAGGTGACTTCGGTAGCTCGCGGCGAGTGCCACGGCTTCCTCCATCCTGGCCAGGTTGTCCACGACCGCCTGCGGCGAGCCCACGGGGTTCTCCCCCTGGAAGATCGCCAGCCGCAACCCCGAACCTGACTGGGGCGGCGCGGCCTGCGCGAGCTTGCCGAGGACGCGGATCGGACGCATGGTTTCTCCTCACTTTGTGGAACGGGTGAACTGATCGACGGCCGCCGCGAACGCAGCTACCTCGTCGGGGCGCAGGTCGCTGCGGACGACCACGCGCATCGCGGTCAGCTCGTCGAGATCGGGCGGCAGCTGGTACACCGGCACGGCCCAGCCGCACTCGCCGAGGTGCGCGGCCAGCTGCTCGAGCTTGAGATCGGGTTCGGCGGTCACCGCCACCACGGGCAGATCCCGGCCGTCGCCGAGGAAGTGGAACCGCCCCGTCCCGCGCAGCCGGGCGGCCAGGTCCTGCGCCAGGATCCGGGAACGCGCGTGCATGCTGCGGTAGCCGGCGAACCCGTAGCGGATGAAGTTGTAGTACTGCAGGACCACGGGCGCGGCCGATCGGGAGAAGCTGAACTCGTGGTAGGTGTGGTTGCTGCCCAGGTAGTTGACTGGGAAGCCGAGCCGCCTGCTCCGGTGGTCGCGGTCCCGCCACAACACCCAGCCCAGACCCGGCGGCACCTGCCCGTACTTGTGCCCCGAAGCGTTGATCGAGACCACTCGCGGCAGGTCGAAACCCCACTGGAGGTCGGGGTCCAGGAACGGGGCGATGAAACCGCCCCCGGCCGCGTCGACGTGCACGGGCGCGTCGATTCCGGACTCCGCGGCCAACCGGTCCAGCTCCTCGGTGATCTCCCGGACCGGTTCGTAGCGCCCGTCCAGGGTGCCGCCCAGGACGGTCACGACGCCGATGGTGGATTCGTCGCACAGCTCGGCCGCGGCACCGGCGTCGAGCCCGATGCAACCTGGTCGCGCCGGTACCACTCGCGGCTCGACTTCCCAGTGACGGCAGAAGTTTCGCCAGCAGGCGTGCACGCCCGCGCCCATGACCAGGTTCGGGCGTCGGTGCCCCGGACCGGTGCGTTCGGCCCAGCGGTGCAGGAGGGAGAGTCCGGCCATCAGCGCGGCCTCGCTCGATCCGGTGGTGGCCGAACCCACCACGCCGTTCGGGTCACCGCGCCAGAGATCACCGAGCATGCGCACGCATTCCTGCACCAGCTCGTCGACGCCCGGGTACTGCTCGCGGTCGGCGAGGTTGCGGTTCAGGTAGGCGTTGTGCAGGCGCTGCGCTTCCGGTTCGAAGGACGTGGTCAGGAAGGTCGCGAGGTTGCGCACCGGTTCGGCGTCGTCGCGCAACCTGAGTCGCACGGCCGCTGCCGCTGCGGCGGGATCGGCGCCGAATTCGGGAATTCCGCCCGATGATCCGGACGGCCGAGGCCGTGCGGATCCCTCCTTCGCGCCTGACGGGACTGGCATTTTCGTAGTTCCCCCTGTTCAAGATCGTGCTGCGAGGCCGACGATCGCGAACTTACGGTCGACTGAAGATCGAGACCATGAACAATTCGGCCCAGTGCTTCCGGACGGGGGTACCGGTTCGAGCGCGCACTGGGCTGTTCGCGTCAATCTCCTCGGCATTCGAGGGAACGGGGCCAGCTCCGGGCAACGTTTTGACCCGTGCGGACGAAACTCTGGTCATCGACACGGATTCATTTCGCTGAGTGCGGGGGCACCAGCGATCACACGCACAAGTGGAGGAGCTTGATGGCCCTCACGTACGATCAGGCGCTGGACCGGGCGATGATCGCCCTGCTGCTGGAGGCCGTCGAGCACTCCCGCGCACTGCGCCACGTCCTGGAACAAGTTGGACACCTGGTGGCATTCCAGGTCCAACTCCACCAGTCCGGCGCAACGCCCGAACCGAACGGCGCGCCCGAGGGCGATCCGCTACCAGCGTTGACCAAGCGCGAGCACGAAGTGCTGGGCTACCTCGTCCGCGGCGGCTCGAACCGGGAAATCGCCAAAGCCATGGGAATTTCGGAACGCACGGTGAAGAACCACATGCGCAACATCTTCACGAAGCTCGGAGTAGCCGACCGAACCTCAGCCGCGGTGAAAGCCCTGGAAAGCAGGCGATAGATGCTCGATCCGAGCACAATGGACAGTTCTGGATGCGGTAGATGACATGGCGCTGCCTCGGGGGTGGGGCGCCCGTACGTTGCGAGAACTCATGCTTAGAACTGCTTGCACCCATTAGTGATGGGCTGCTGGGTTCTTCGTCAACGCAACAAGAGCGGCCAAACGGACTGGGGACACTTCGTGATGCGCCAGGTCACCATCGCAGAGCTGGAACAGGACGCGTGGCTGATCGCAGAGGCAGGACGCGCGGTTTCTCTCACGGCGGCCAACCAGACCTCGGGCACGCCATCCCGTACAGCAGCTACGCCGGCGACTCCGAGTCCTCGCGCCGGAGGAGCATCGCCGCGATCAAAGGCCCGTCGTACGCAGAGGCGGTCAAGAACATGGAGATGTTCTCAGTGCTGGCGAATCTCGGCGGCGGATGCTGCGGTGGCCCCGTCCGGGCTGGTGAATCCGGCCAGGGCCTTCGTTGGGGCACCGCCGGGGATTCGGATCGGCACGTCGCGTTCGCCGCGGCCGTCCACGTAGAGTTGCTGGTCCGAAAGGACAGCACCGTTCGAATCTTGGGCGATGCTCTGCGGGGAGTCCATAGAGGACGCTGCGTCCAGCGGGAGCACCGGGGCTGGGGGTGGCGTCGGTTGTCCCGACGGCCGGGCCCTGGTGGTTGTCGGCGTCCCGGGCGAAGAAAGGTGTGCCGGGGGTGGTGGTCGGCAGCGCTGCGAGCTTGAACGTGCTCGAGGTGTTCTCCGAATCTGCCTTCGGGCCGATGGTGATCTCGACAGCGTCCGTGCGCCAGTGGCGCTTGCAGTCATCGGGAGCCAGGAGCGTGCCCTGCTGGTCGTCCACGACGTCGACCAGGGCGTGCAAGGTGTCGCCGTGCCAGGAGAACCTCGCCGTGGCAGCGCAGTCCGGGGCAGAGCACTGGTCGCCGTCCCAGAGCGCTGATGCGTCGAGCGGGGCGCCCGGGTACTCCTGCGGGTTGGCTTCGCCGTCCACCACCGGTGGTACTTCGGCCTGCGGGATGGTCGTGGTTGGCACCAGTTCCAAAGCCGCAGTGCTCTCGCTGGTCGCGCCGTCGTCGGTGCGGGTGATCGCACGACCACTCGAACGTCCTGCATGCCCAGCTTCGGAACGGTCCGGACTGGTAGAACCTTGTTTCGCAGCAAGGGAAATACAGCATCTCTGGTCCACTTCTGGAACTCCGCGACACCTGGCAGCGGGGCTTGCTCGGCGACGACGCCGGTGTCTCTCCGACTACGAGGGGACTCGGCTGGCAAGCCTTCGGGGATGGGTAGCAACGCGCCGAGGAGCGGTGCATCCGCGCCCTGCGCACCCGGCACGTGCGGTGCGCGGTTGGCGAGCTCGGTCAGGTGGTCGCAGCCGATCTGTGCGGGATCGTCCGGAATGTCCGGCCGGGACGCCCAGCCCTGGGTTTTGTACTCGCGTTCGGCGATGCGCTCCCGCTGCTCCCAGTTGATGCCCTCGCTGAGGCCGTGGATGTAGTACTCCGGCCTGGGCGAATCCGGCGGGGTAGTGCGCTGCTCGCACTCCGGATAGATTCAGTGTTGAATGAAACTACTTGCCAGCAGGTCGGAATGCCGCCATTCGGCTGGCCGCCACCTGGCATTCCGAGGACGGCGTTCGGACGGTTGCCGGACCGCGTGCGGCTCGGCATGCTGTCGGTGTCGAGATCGCGTCGCGACCCGGGGGTGGGTATGGGCGACACCCACGCCGACTCCCGGCGGAGCCCGTTCGACGGCACGTTCTGGGCGATGTTGGCTCCGCTGGAACGGGAGTTGGTGCGGCAGGCCGGTGCGGTTCGGCGGTTCACGCCCGGTGAATCCCTAGGCCGTCAGGGTGATTCGTCCCAGCACGTGTACGTGCTGCTCGTGGGGAGTATCGAGATCGTCACGGACGCCAGCACCGGGTACGAAGGCGTGCTCGCCGTCCGCGGCCCCGGCGACATCGTGGGCGAGCTCGCCGCGGTGGACGGCAGACCGCGCTCGGCGACGATGCGTGCACTCGAACGCGTCGAGGCGATCGTCGTCCCGTCCGAGCGGTTCGCCGCGCTGTGCCGATCTCACCCCGGGCTCTCCTGGGTGCTGCTGCACGTGGTCGTCGACCGGCTGCGGGAGCTCAGCCGGCAGCGCGCGGACGACGGTGGTCGTCCCGTCGCGCAGCGGCTCGCAGTCCTGCTCATCGAGCTCGCCGGGCGCTACGGGGTGGCGGTGGGGGAGACCGTCACGATCGCGATACCCATCACGCAGAAGAGCATGGCCGGCTTGATCTCGGCGTCCCGGGAGTCGGTTGTGCGGGCACTGGCCGAACTGCGGCGCCAGCGCCTGATCGCGACGGCCCGCCGACGGGTGACGATCCTGCGCCTGGACGCTCTCGAGCAGCTCGCATTCTGATCCGGCTGAATGAGTCACGTGACGCACTGCGCGGCGTCGGCGTGCCGTACATGTCATTCATCGCCCGTTTTTGGAGGAGGTTGACGAACATGACGAAAACCAGTTCGCCGCAGCGAGTTCGCGCAGGCGCTCCCCGGACGATGTCCATGCAGACCGCCGTGTCGCCGGAATGCCCCGTTCGGTGGTGGAACCGGCCGATGCTGCTGTGCAGCGCCCTGTTCACCGTCATCCAGGTGTGGGCTCTGATCGTCGTGCTGGTGTCGGTCCAGCCCGAAGGCGTGGTTCGGGTGGCCCTGGCCAGCGTGATGGCGGCCGCAGTCCTGGCGGTCATGTCGGCCTGGGGGCGGGCGCGTACTTAGCCGCTGGATCCGAGGGGTGTCCAGCGGAAACAGCGCCCGGTGGGCGGGCGGCGGCGGGTGCGTCCGCGCTGCTCCCGCCCACGTTCGCGCGGACGGCAGCGCGCAGAGCCGTCACCAGGACGAAGATCGAACGGGTCACCCGGGAGGTGCGTGTCGCGTACAGTACCTCCGGGATGCCGGGTGACAGTGGTGCGATGTCCCGGGTCAGCCCGCCGATGACGACGGCGGGCCGCGGCGGGGCGGCGTGCGGGTATCGCGGTGCTGGGAGGGGGTCTCATGCCGCTTTACTCTGAGGCGCTTTATCGGAGCGTCGTGCTGGTGGACGTCGCGCGCTTCACCGATGCACGCCGGACGTTCCACGACCAGGTCGCGGTGCACCGGAGCCTCACCCAGTTGCTGGAGCAGGCGTTCGACGAGTCCGGTATCGAGTGGGGTTCCTGCGACGTGGAGGACCGCGGTGACGGGAAGATCATCCTGGTGCCGCCCGACGTGCCCCAGGTCCGGTTGGCCGACCACCTGGGGAACCGGTTGCTTGCGGGCCTGCGCCGGCACAACGCGGTGCACTCCGATGCTGCGGCCATGCAGCTGCGGGTCGCGCTGCACGCCGGGCACGTGCGACTGAGCTCCAACGGCAAGGTCAGCCCGGCGATCAACTTCGCGGCCCGCATCCTCGACGCGCCCGATGCGAAGGCCTGCTTGGCACAGACGCGGAGCGCGCTCGCCCTGATCGCCTCGGAGGACTTCTTCCGGGACGTGATCCAGCACGAGGCCGCCGAGCCCGAGACGTTCCAGCAGATCTCGGTGCTGGTGAAGGAAACCAGCGCCGTTGCGTGGTTGCGGCTGCTCGGGGCGGCGATCACGGTTTCCGAACCGGAGCCGGACTCGGAAGAGGTGCTTGAGCTGCTTCCGGCCGGTGTGCTGGAAGAACTCCGCGATCCGCTCGACGAGCTCGTCGTTTCGCAACTGCCGACGCTGTTGCATCGAGCTGCAGGTCCGGGCATCCCGTCACCGCCACCTGATTCGACGGCCTGGGACATCCTCGAGCACTTGGCCGATGTCAACGCGGGTCCGGACGGGTTCCCGCCGGCGCTGGCGTTCGTCGAGCTCCTGGCGCGGCAGGTCGGCGACCGCGCGGTGCGCGCCAAGCTGGAGGGGTGGACCATCGCGCAGGCCCGGCGCCTCCAGCTCGACGTCGAACTCGCGGGATTCCGCGCGGCGCACGCGGATCCGGTCGTGGTCGACACCCGGTTGCACCTGATGATCGTCATTCAGCACGACGGGATCGATCCGGAGCTGTTCGTGATCTCCCACTGGCGGCAGGACGATCCGGAGGAGTGGCCACCCGCGCGCGGGCGCAGCCGGACGGTCCGGGTGCACGAGATCGAGCGGCACGTCGACGAGCTGGTCGTCGAGGCGGAGCGGGCGTGGCGCGGTCATTCCGGCGCGGTGGCGTTGGAGGTCGTGCTGCCGCGGGCGCTGCTGAACCTGCCGGTCCACCAGTGGCACAAGGAGCACGATTCGGGAATCCCCCGCCCGCTGTGCATGGATTATCCGATCGTGGTGCGCTCTTTGGAGCGGATGATGTCCGATCACTGGCACCGGGTGTGGAACCTGCGGTGGAAGATGATGCGCGAAGATCCGCAGAGCGCGGAGGTGCACTACGCCCGCACCGCGAATCCAGACAGCCCGCACGCCATCGAGGCCGCGCTGGGGCAGCAACCGCAGTGCGCGGCGATCGTGCTGGGTGCTGCGCCGTCGCGCGAACCCAGTCGCGGTGACCAGTTGATGTCCGCGCTGCGTGCGGGATTGCCCGCGGTGTTCTGGCATCGCACCGACGCGGAGCCGGAACGCGTGCGGGAGATCGTGGAATGGTTGATCGAGGAAGGTGGATTGGGTGAGCTGCCGACCCGGACGCAGGTGGTCCGGCGGGATGCGCATCTCGATTCACCGGCGCGATTCGACCTCAAGGTAGTGCAAGAGCTGGTGGTCATGTGGGATGATCCAGCGCGATTGGTGAATCCCGAAGAGCTCGCGGGCTAGGCCGGGAGGGACACCGCGGATGAGCATCAACGAGCGTTCGAACGGCGACGCGTCGCGAGAGCGGTTGGCGGGATTCGGAACGCCCGACTGGTGGATCTACCGGGGCACCGGTCGGCCGTTGCGCGACGTCCGGTTGACCGATCTCCTCCCGGATCCGCCGCCCTGGCGGGATTTCCGCGGCGGTCCGGTGCCCGAGCGGGATGCGCCGCCGCCGGACGACGGCGAGGCCCGGCGGAGGTTGGGCGCGGAGTCGCACCTGTCCGAACGCGACGTCGATCCGCACGAGGTCGACATGGTCAACTCGGCCCTGTACTTGCGCCGCCCACTGCTGGTCACCGGTCGGCCCGGCACCGGGAAGTCCAGCCTGGCCTTCCGGATCGCCCGAGAGCTGGGCTTGGGGCGGGTGCTCAGGTGGCCGATCACCAGTCGCACCACGCTGAAATCAGGTCTGTACGCCTACGACGCGATAGGTCGGGCGCAGGCGGCCGCGACGAGTCAGGCGTTGGCCCGTTGGGGCGCGGATGCCGAGCCGCCGAACGCGGAACCGCCGGTGGGAGAGTTCGTGCGGTTGGGCCCGTTGGGCACGGCGTTCCTGCCGACGGAGCTGCCCCGGGTGCTGCTCATCGACGAGCTCGACAAGAGCGAGGTGGACCTGCCCAACGACCTGCTGAGCATCTTCGAGGACGGTCAGTTCACCATCCCGGAGCTGGAGCGGATGCGGGACCGTTCGCCGGAAGTGACCGTGCTGGCCGACGATCCCGGTACGACGGCCACCGTCGTCGACGGTCAGGTGGGGTGCCGTGCTTTCCCCGTCGTGGTGATCACCAGCAACGGGGAACGGGAGTTCCCGGAAGCGTTCCTGCGCCGCTGTCTGCGGTTGACGATCCGGGAACCGGACGCGGAGCAGCTCGCCGCGATGGTGGCCGCGCACCTGACCGGAACCGAGGACGAACAGCGGCAGCGGATGATCCAGGAATTCCTCGATCGCGGGGCCGATGGTGCTGGTTTGCCCGCCGACAAACTGCTGGACGCGCTGTACTTGGTGACGTCGGGCACCTACCGCGACGACGACGAGTCGTGGTCGCGGTTGCGGGACGCGCTTTGGCGACAACTCACCTCGGTAACGTGACGTGCGCGGCGGGGATGGCAGCGCGGAGGCCCGCCCGGTCCGGTCGGCGGGGCGGGACGACTCCGCGTCTCCGCTCGGGACAGGCGACCTGGGATGGGCCGAAGTCGCCGATGCGCTCTGGCTGACCGTTGCCACCCAATCCGCCTGGGGCCGACACCGGAGTAACGACGCGGCGCGAAAGCCCGACAAGGAAAGTGGAACGGATTTACCGCAGGACATCGAGGAATCCGACCGGCTGGGCTGGGACGACCGGGAGTCACCCGAACTCCCGTCGAACGATGCCCGGGATGCTGAGCCGGGCGTCAGTCCGGGGCAGGAAGAGGAAGTTCCCGCGATCGGTTCGTCGATTCAGGCGGCGGAGCCGGCGGAACCCGTTGGGATCGTTGGGAATGCCTCGCCACCGATGCTGCGCCGCTTGGCCGTCGGTCCGAACGTCTTTCGGGCGCTCCGGCCGTTCAAGCGCAGAATATCGTCGCCGCACGACGAGGACGCACTCCTCGACGAGGACGCGACCGCGGAACGAGCGGTCGAGGACGGGCTGTGGTTGCCGATGACCCGACCGGGAACGACACGCTGGCTCGACCTGACGCTGGTCGTGGACACCAATCCGTCGATGGCGCTGTGGCGGACGAAGATCAACGCGTTCACCAAGTCCCTGGAACGGCTCGGCGCCTTCCGGTCGATCCAACGCCGACTGCTGGACACGTCCGAAACACCGCAGTTGCGCGGAGGAACCGCGGACACCCCGGTCCGCAGTCCGGCGGAGCTGAACGACCCGTCCGGCCGTCGAGTCGTTCTAGTCCTTACCGACGGCGTCGGTGCCGGCTGGCGGCGGGGTTCGATCACGCCGTTGCTCGCGCAATGGGGCGAATCGATGTCGGTCGCGGTCGCGCACCTTCTGCCGCAGCGGCTCTGGCAGCGGGGCGGATTGCACGCGCAGCGCGCGAAGCTGACGACGCCGCGCGCTGTGGCGCCGAACCAGCAGTGGCAGGTGGAGTTGCCTGACGCCTGGCTGGACCCCGACCCGAGCCCGCCGTCCGGTGCGGTCGCCGTGCCGGTTTTGGAGCTGGAAACTCGGTGGCTCTCCCGGTGGGCCCAGCTGGTCGCCGGCCAGCGCAGGCGGTCCGCGGACGCCGTGGTGCTGCTCGCCGATGACCGCCAGCCGGAGCCTCTGGAGGACGAAGCGCCTGCTCCGGGAAACGGTCGTTCCCGGTCGCCTCGGCAGCGGGTCATGAACTTCCTGAGCACGGCCTCGCCACCGGCCTTCCGGCTCGCGACGCTGCTGGCCGCGGTCCCGGTGAGCGTGCCGGTCGCGCGGGCGATCCAGACCGAGCTGGTGCCCGGATCCGGACCGGACGACCTGGCCGAGGTGTTCACCAGCGACCTGCTGCGCCCCGTCGACGAAGCCGCTGCGGGAGGCTGGGACAACACCACCTTCGCCTTCGACCAGCCGGTCCGAGAAGTCCTGCTCAGCGGCGCGCGCCGCTCGGAGACCGCGCACGTACTGCGCCTGGTCGCAGCTGGATTCGGCGACCACCTCACCAGTGTTGGACGAGCTCGCGACGCGCTGGCGGATCCGGATCTCCCGCCGTCACCGGACTCGGGCGGCGGCCTGGAGATCGAGCGCTCCGTGATGCGGGCCCTGTCCGGGCCTTATCTCGCGCGCGTGAGCAAGATAGATCGACTGCTCGAGCCCGAGAACGTCGCACGACAGGTCATACCTTCGGAAGATCGCTTCAGTTCCACGACTTCCGAGGCCGATGAAACCGTGAGTCCCGCAGAAACGACGGCGAGTGGAAACATGTCAGGTCAGAGCATTGGTTCAGCGAACACCCCGCAGCCATCGACTGACTTCCCGGAGATGTTGCGGGTGGTTCCGTTCGAACGCGGCGAGGACGCGGTCGGCGCCGCGGCGGACCCATCCAGCCCACCGTCCACTGTGGTAGCTCGCATCCTCCGGGAGCGGCGCGCGGACGACGTCCCACCGATCTGGGGCGACGTACCGCCGCGAAACCCGATCTTCACCGGCCGGGAGGAACCTCTCGCGCAGCTGGAAGGCCGGCTCAAGGACGGCGGCGCCACCGCCATCCTGCCCTCGACGCTGCACGGCATGAGCGGGATCGGCAAGACCCAGATTGCTGTCGAGCACATCTACCGACACCTCGCGGACTACGACCTGGTGTGGTGGGTGCAGTCCGGGCAGCCGGCGCAGATCCGCGCCGGGCTGACCGAACTGGCCCAGTCGCTGCAGCTACCGGGCAGCTCGGAAGCCCACACGGCGGTGCCCGCGGTGCGCGAAGCGCTGCGCCGGGGCTATCCGATCCGCCGCTGGCTGCTGGTGTTCGACGCCGCGGAGAGCCCGGAGGACGTGCGCCCGTTCTTCCCCGCCAACGGGCCGGGCGACATCATCATCACCTCGCGCAATCCCGATTGGGCCGAAGTGGCCCGTCCCCTGGAGGTCATGCTGTTCGAGAGGGCCGAGAGCAAGGCGTTGCTGCGCAGCCGCGGCCCGGAGATCACCGAGGAGGAATCCGACGCCCTTGCCGAGAAGCTCGGTGACCTGCCGCTGGCGATCGCGCAAGCAGCTGCCTGGCGGGCGGAGACCGGGATGCCGGTCAGCGAGTACCTCCGCGTGTTCGACGAGAAAGTGGCCGAGATCCTCGACGTGTCGGCGCCCAACGACTACGAGGTTTCGCTGGCGGCGGCGTGGAACGTCTCGCTGGAAGAGCTGGAGGAGCGGAACCCGGCAGCGCACCAGCTGTTGCAGGTGTGCGCGTTCTTCGCGCCGGAGCCGATATCCCGCAGCCTGTTCACGGGGCTGCGCGGCACGTCGATCGCGCCGGAACTGGACGCCGCGCTGCGCGATCCGCTCCGGCTCGGTCGGGCCATCCGCGACATCAACCGGTTCGGCCTGGCCAAGATCGACCACCGCAACGACACGCTGCAGCTGCACCGCCTGGTCCAACTGGTCCTGCGCGACCGCATGTCCCCGCAGCGCCGAACGGAGGTCCGGCACGGTGCCCACCTGCTGCTGGCGAACCTCGACCCGGGGGATCCCGCCGATCCCGCCCAGTGGTCGCGCTTCCAGGCCATCCTCCCGCACGCCTACGCCTCGAACGTGCTGGAGTGCGAAGACCCCTGGGTGCGGCAGCTGGTCATCGACCTGATGGAGTACCTGTTCTTCTGGGGCGACCACCACGAGAGCGCTGTGCTGGGGCGCCGGGCGATGGAGGTCTGGTCGGCGCGCCTGGACGAGACCGACCCGCAGCTGCTCCAGGTAGCCGCCAAGTTGGGTCCCCACCTGTGCATCCTGGGTGGGTTCGTGGAAGCCGCGGAACTCAACCAGCGAACGCTGGCCCTCCGCAGGCAGACATCGGGTGAGAACAGCGAGGAAACCCTGGACGCGGAGCTCAGCGTCGCATTCGACTTGAAGGCCAAGGGCGATTTCTCGCTGGCCCGGGACATGAACTTGTCGACCTACCAGAAGGCCAAGGCGCTGTACGGGGAGGACGACCCGGTCACCTTGGCCGCGGTGCACGACTTCGCGGTGACGCTGCGGCTGCTCGGGGACTACCAGGGGGCGCGGGAGCTGAACGAGGACACCGCCCGGCGGAGGGGCGAGGTCCACGGTTATGACAGCGCCTACGCCGTGAACACCTTGGGTGGGTTGATCCTGGACCGCCTCGAGCTGGGCGACTACGTCTGGGCGCACGGCGAGATGGAGCGCCTGTTCGACCGCTGCCGCAAGCTCTTCGGCGAGGACAAGGCGATCACCCTGTACTGCCAGCACCGGTTGGCCATCGCCGCCCGTAAGAACGGCGACCACCGGGGTGCCTTCGAGCTGTCTAACGGGGCGCTGGAGCTGTTCCGGTTCCGCTACGGCGTCGATCACCCGAACACGTTGGCCTGCGCGATTTCGCATTCCATCGACCTCCGGCACGAGGGTGATCTGCCGAACGCGCGCAAGCTCGGCGAGGACACCTTCGACCGGTACCGCCGCGGCCTCGGGGAGGACCACCCGCACACCCTTTCCGCGGCCATCGACGTCGCGGTGACGCTGCGGCGGCTTGGCGAGGTCGACGGCGCGCGGCAGCTCGACGAACGGTCGGTCGAGCAGTTCCGCGCGATCTTCGGCCCGGAACAGCCGCAGGCGCTGATCGCCGTGATCAACCTCGCCAGCGACCTGGCCTTGCTCGGGGACGTCGAGACGGCCCTGGACCTGAGCACGGAGGCCGTGCAACGAGCGGAACGAGTGTTCGGCACCGATCATCCGACCACCATCGCCGCCACCCAGAACCTAGTCCTCGACCTGCGCGCGGCGGGGCGCAGCGAGGAGGCGGGGTTGAAGCACGCCGACGTGCTGACCCGTTACCGGCGGGTGCTGGGTGAAGGGCACCCGGCCGCGGTGGCTGCGGTCAGGGGCGTTCGTGCCGACTGCGACATCGACCCCGCTCCGCTGTGACCGCGGTGGATCGTCCGGTTCAGGGCAGGAACCGGCCGATCCAGTCGGCGAGTTCGTCCGGCGCGGGCGCAGTTGCCGCGCCGGTTCGGAGGTTCCGGTGCACTGCGCGGACCAGCTCGGGAGATGTCAGCAGCGCCCGGGCGGCCGGCCGCATGCCTAGCCCGGATAGGACGAGGCCGAGCCCGATCCAGGACGCCGGGCGGTCCGGGTCCGCGGCCAGCTCCGCCCTGTATCCGCGCGCCGCCGCGGTGAGGTTCCCGGTGGCGTAGGCCAGGTCTGCCGGGGTGGCATCGGGGACTGCCGACCACGCTTCGGAGATCGTTGGCCGGATTCGGGAATCCGCCGTGCCGCTGCGCTCCATGAAGCTGAGGCGAACCAGGTCCAGACGTGCCTGCGACCAGGGGCCATCGGGCACGGGCGTGGGTGTTCGGTCGTCGGCCACGCTGATGCCGGCCACGCATTGCTGACCTGCCGACCAGGCGCGTGACACCCGTGAGACGGTCTCCGGGTCCGGTCGAACGTGCCGGATGCGCCATCCCGCGTAGTGGTCCGCGACCAGGTCGGTGGCCTTGTCGGCCAGTTCGGCAGGAACCGGCTCGTCCTGCCAGGGCCCGAGCCGCTCGGCGATGCCGTCGACGAACCGGCGTCCCGCCAGGGTCAACACCGGATCGTCCCGCAGAACCCGGAGGGTGTCCCAGGTGGCGGCCCGCCAGTAGGCGAACTCGAACGCGGCGCGTCGATCGGGGAACTCCGGACTAGCGCGGGTCAGCGCGCGCCAGAGCCTCGTCACGCCGAAGAAGGCGTAAATGCCTTGCAGCACTCCTGCGATGGGGCGTGGATCGTCGCGCCAGGGTGTGTGGAAGCGCAAGCGAGGGTCGTTGTCCCGCAACGGGATGAAGTGGAGCAGGCCGCCCAACCGGATGTGCTGGAACTCGTGGATGAGCATGGCCGCCAGCTCGATCCCGTCGGCGGGTCGGCTGACGATCGCGCTGCCGAACGCTTCTCCCGTGGACGCGCTCGGCATCCGGAACGGAACCGCTGGCCGGGGCACCAGCGAGTCCAGGCCGGCTTGCAGGGCAGGGACGATCTCGGGGAGGTACTGGACGAGCACGTGCCACGCTTCCGCGAGTAGTTCCCGCCAGGTGTCCGCCTCAGCGGCGCTGAGCCGCTGCGGCAATGTCGGTTCGTGCAGTCCGCGATAGGGGTCGATGTCGTCCAGATGCACCGAGAACACCTGGTCCTGGGCGCGGAGCGACACCTGTCGCATGCCCGACCAGCCAGGGGTGTCGGTGGAGTGCTCGGACGGCAGGCGCACGCAGGTGGTCTCATCGCGGACTTCCACCCGATCGCCGTCGCCGCGCACTTCGGCCACCGAGAACGGTGCTTCGGAGGGCAGGTGGGCCAGCCCGAGGGTCGGCAGGATCGCACCGCCGCGCCAGACCGGTACCGAAGTCCGGAACGGGAGTCCCGCGCGGATCGCCGCAGCCGCCGAGATCGCGTGGATGTGTCCGATGTGGACCCACAGTGGGCAGACCCCGGTGGTCCGGTGGTGGAACAGGCGCGTGGTGTAGCCGACCCAGCTCCCGGTGTAAGGATGTGCGAGGACTAGATCGAGCACCTCGGGGCTCGTGTTCTGAACGCGCTCCAGCAGTTCCCAGGCCCATTCTGGAGAAGGTAGCGGTTCGCACTGGTCGGGAACCTTGGTCGCTTCGTCCACCAGACCCCGCAACAGCAGGAGCCGGCGGCTGCGTTCCGCGCGGCGCAACTCGCGCACGGTGGGCGCCCCGCCCGCACCTCGGGCGAGTTCGTCGAAGTCGGCCCAGGACAGGTGGTGGAGTGCGAAGTCTTCCGGGGAGTTCTCGTGGCCGACGGACACGACTGCTCCTTAGGAGGTTGGCTGCGGGCGCCGACGACTCCGGCGTCAATCGACCCGCTCGCCGCCACCGCCGTTGCCCTGCGACGTCACTCCGATGTCCGCGGTCTGTTGCACGACATGTCGCAACGACCGGTACAGCGCCGCATCCTCCAGGGTTCGCAACTTCGACAGCGGGACCGCTCCGAGGTCGACGAGTTCCGACGAAACCCCTGGTCCGAGCTCGACTGGGAAGAATGCCATGGTGACGACGCCTTCCTCTTGGTCAGCGCGTGCCGGGTGAGCACGTACTCACATGATGTCTTGCTCCGCAGAAAATGTGAAGAAGTCTTCCTGCTGGTGCAGCTCGTTGGAGGGCATCTTCCGGCCCGGCGAATTTCGGAGGAAGAGTGCAGGAAGCACGCCGGAAACGCCGGTCTGGGCCGAACGGGTGATGAGGCAGGTGGCGCATTCGGGTGGGGATCTGGTGGGGTCCGCTCTTCGGCTGTTCCAACCCCTCCAACGTCGACAGCGGTGCCGTTCCAGCGGGCGCCTGGAAGTGTGCAACACCCCGAGCACCTCCCGGAGCTGGGTGAGGGCTTCCCGCCCGATGTCGCTGACCAGCGCTGCCTCAGTTCTCCCGTTCGCCGCAAGCGGATGTCGAGGCCCGCCGAACGCGATCGGTCCAGCAGTTCACTGGCGGACCTGCCGGTGATGGTGCAGCACACGGCCCATCGGGTGGTGCAGGAGGCGCTGACCAACGCGCACAAGCACGCCGGTGCGGTAAGCGTCGAGGTGACGCTGCAGCGCCATGACGCGCAGCAGTTGGTCGAGGTTCGCAATGCCGCGCCGCGCGAGCGCGCCGAGCTGCTGGGTGGAGCCTGCAAGCCGTTCCCAGATTCGACGGCGGATTCGCGTTGTCGACGCGGATTCCACTGCGGTCAACTGGCGAGTCCTATGTGGACATATGAACGGAGATCGCGTCGGCGGTACGGTCGGTGCGAGTGGTTGTCGGCGGAGGGGGTCGTGTGATCCGAGTGCTGGTCGTCGATGACGAAACCCTGGTGCGCACGGGTTTGCGGATGATCCTGCAGCCGGCCGATGACATCGAGGTGGTGGCCGAAGCGTCGGACGGGCGGCAGGCCGTGGAAGCTGTTCTGCGCCACCGGCCCGACGTGATGCTGCTGGACGTGCGGATGCCGGTACTGGACGGGATTTCGGCCGTGACGGAGATCAGCGTGCAGCCCGCATTGCCGCGGGTGGTCATGCTCACCACCTTCGGCCTGGACGACTACGTGCACAGCGCGCTGAAAGCCGGCGCGGTCGGATTCCTGCGTGAGCCGGATCCTGGCGAAGCTCGACTTGGGTAACCGGGTCCAAGCGGCGATCCCGGTGCACGACGCCGGTCTGGCCTGATCGATCAGTGTCCGCATTGGACACATCTGCGCGCGGTTTCACCGGCGGCGGCTCACATCTGCACTTCGGAGCGGTCTCCGGCCCAGCGGGTGTGGAAGGAGCCTTCGCGGTCGGTGCGGCGGTAGGTGTGGGCACCGAAGTAGTCGCGTTGGCCTTGGGTGAGTGCGGCCGGGAGCCGGTCGGCTCGCAAGGAGTCGTAGTACGACAGCGCCGCTGCGAATCCCGGCGTGGGCACGCCCTGACTGGTGGCTGCCCCCAAGACCGAGCGCCAGTCGTGCTGCGCATCGGCGATCTCGGCTGCGAAGGTTTCGTCGGACAGCAGGCTCGGCAGGTCGGGTCGGGTGTCGTAGGCGGCTCGGATGCGGTCCAGGAACGCGGCGCGGATGATGCAGCCGCCGCGCCAGATGGACGCGATCGCACCCAGGTCGATGTTCCAGTCGTATTCGGCGCTGCCCGCGGCGATCTCGTGGAAGCCCTGCGTGTAGGACACGATCTTGGACGCGTACAGTGCCTGCTCCACCTGGTCGGCGACCGCGTCGGCTTCGGCGCCGCTGAGCGGTCGGGCGGTCGGGCCGGCGAGCCCTCGGGCGGCTTCGCGCAGCGCGGTGTGGCCCGACAGCGAGCGGGCGAACACCGCTTCGGCGATGCCTGAGACCGGCACACCGAGTTCGAGGGCGAGCTGCACAGTCCAGCGACCGGTTCCCTTCTGCTCGGCCTGGTCAGCGACGACGTCCACGAAGGGTTTGCCGGTGGCGGTGTCCACGTGCGACAGCACCTCGGCGGTGATCTCGATGAGGTAGGAGTTGAGGCGACCGGTGTTCCAAGTGCGGAACACCTCGGCGATCTGGGCGGGCGAGTGGCCGGCGACGTCGCGCAGCAGCTGGTAGGCCTCGGCGATGAGCTGCATGTCGGCGTATTCGATGCCGTTGTGCACCATCTTCACGAAGTGTCCCGACCCGTCCGGGCCCACGTGCGTGACGCAGGGCGCGCCGTCGGCGGCCTTGGCGGAGATCTTCTCCAGCATCGGGCCCAGCGAGGCGTAGGACTCATCGGAGCCGCCCGGCATGATGCTGGGTCCGTGCAGCGCGCCCTCCTCGCCGCCGGAGATGCCGGTGCCGACGAAGTGGATGCCCCGATCACGCAGGTCGCGCTCGCGACGCCGGGTGTCCGCGAAATGTGCGTTGCCACCGTCGATGATCACATCGCCGTCCTCGAGCAGCGGCGCGAACTCCTCGATCACCGCGTCGGTGGGATCCCCGGCCTTGACCATGATCACCAACCGGCGCGGGCGTTCCAGCGCGGCGACGAAGTCGGCGGCCGATTCGGCGGTGATGAAGTCGCCCTCGTGCCCGAACTCCTCGATCAGCTCCCGGGTTCTCGAAGCGGTGCGGTTGTGCACGGCGACCGAGTAGCCGTTGCGCGCGAAATTGCGTGCCAGATTGCGGCCCATGACCGCGAGCCCGGTGACGCCGATCTGAGCTGACGTGCCCATCTGTAGCTCCTGCGGGTTGCTGGCGAGCCGCGGTGGGGCGGCCGGGCCAATTCTCGGCCACCAGCAGCCTCGACGCAGGGAATGGCCGCAGCAACTAGACCTTCCGGCGACGCAAGAGCGCGACGGCGAAGACCGCGCCGGTTCAGCGCGAGGCGGGAGCCTTGGTGGTTTCTTGGCGGAGGAATGCCACTCGGTAGGAGGCCAGGACGTTGTCGAGGCGGTCGCGGGCGATCCTCGCCTCCCGGACGTCGGAGCCGATGCCGATGTGCGCGCACACGGCCCGGGTCGCTGCGCTCTTCGGGAGCCGTGCTTCTTCGACCTCGTCCATACCCCGAATGGTGGCAGAAGCGCTGGGCGCCGTGTCGACCGGATGCCTTTGAAGGATGACTCCGAACAGGCCTTCGACACCTGCGGCCGGGCGGCTGGGCGCGCCACCCGGCCGCTTGGCGCTAGTCGAGCACCGACTCGACGGCTTCGCGGGTCGCCGCAGGGTCCTCCATGTGCACCATGTGGCCCGCGCCCGCGACGACGCGCACCTGTGCACGATCACCGAACGCGGACTGGTCGGCCACCGGGACGACCTGGTCCTGAGCGCCCCACACCACCGCGGTGGGGACGGTGACCCCGGACAGCAGCGATGCCGCGTCGATGGCCTGCTTGTCGCCCTCGAGGACCGTGCCGAGCAGGGCCTGCAGGCCGTCCTGGACGCCGTCGATGCGCTTGAACTTCAGCAGGTCGTCCACCAGCTGGCGGGTCACCTGCGACTCGTCGGCGAACAGGGCGCGCAGGTACGGCTTGAGCTCCCGCCGGGTGCTCGCCTCGACGAAGCCGCGCAGGTAGTCCGCGTTCACCTCGGTGCCGTAGCCGGCCGGGGCGACCAGCGTCAGGGACCGGACCCGATCCGGCGTCCTGGCCGCCACGGCGGTCACGACCGCACCGCCCAGCGAGTGGCCGACCAAGTGCGCTCGTTCGACGTCCAGCGCGTCCAGGAAGCCGATCACCGCGTTGGCCAGCGCGTCCAGGCTGCCGTCGCCGACGTCTTTGGTCGAGCTGCCGTGTCCCGGCAGGTCCAGGGCGTGCACGGTACGGCCCTCGGACAGCGGCTCTTGGACGAACAGCCAGGAGTTCTTGTCCCCGCCGAAACCGTGGACCAGCACCACCACCTCGGGGCCGTCACCCAGCGTGGAGTAGGACAGGGTGCGCCCGTCCACCTCAACCTCGCCGGTCGCGGGCCCCGTGGCTTCCTCGACCTCGCCGCTGGCCAGCTGCTCCTTGGCTTCCGCGACCGCCGCTTCGATCTCGGTGTCGGGCACCTCCGCCGGGGCGACGATCGCGATCGTGCCGCCCACCGGGGCGGATTCGCCCTCGGCGACCACGACCCCGCGCAGCACTCCCTCCTCCGGGGACTCCAGCGTCCCGGCGATCTTGTCGGTGTCGATCTCGGCCAGCTCGGTGCCGTCGGTGATGTCGTCACCTTCGGAGACCAGCCAGTCGGTGATCGTGCCGGTGGTCATCGACAGCCCCCACTTGGGCATCTTGATCCGGCGGATCCGCTCGTCGGTCATGCTCAGCGCTCCCAGCTCATGACTTTCTTGACCGCGTTGACCACCTGCTGCGCGTCCGGGATGTACATCGACTCCAGCGCGTCGCTGAAGGGCACCGGCGTGTGCGGGGCGGTGACCATCTCGATCGGTGCCTGCAAGCTGCCGAATGCCTCCCGCGCCACCAGTGCGGAGACGTCGGTGGCGAGGTTGCAGCGCGGAGTGGCCTCGTCGACCACCACCAGGCGCCCCGTGTTCTCGACGCTCTCCAGGATGCTGTCGGTGTCCAGCGGACTGGTGGTGCGCGGGTCGATGACCTCGCACTCCACCCCGGACTTCGCCAGCTCGTCGGCCGCCTCCGCGGCGATCGAGACCATCCGACCGAAGGCCACGACGGTGACGTCCTCGCCCTCGCGGACGAAGTTGGCCTCACCGAACGGAATCGCGTAGGACTCCTCCGGAACGTCGCCGACGACGTCGTACATTGCTTGTGCTCGCAGAAGATAACTGGGTCGTCGTCCCGGATCGACTGCGCCATAAGGCCTTTCGCCTCGTACGGGGAGGAAGGCAGGACGACCTTCAGGCCTGGGATGTGGGTGAAGACCGGGTACAGCGCCTGCGAGTGCTGCGCCGCGGCGTTGAGCCCCGCGCCGTACATGGTGCGGATGACGACCGGGGTGACCGCCTTGCCGCCGAACATGTACCGGAACTTGGCCGCCTGGTTGAAGATCTGGTCGAAGCACACGCCCATGAAGTCGATGAACATCAACTCCGCGACCGGCCGCAGACCGCTGGTGGCCGCGCCGATCGCGGCGCCGATGAACGCCGATTCGCTGATCGGAGTGTCGAGCACCCGGCCGGGGAACCGGTCGTAGAGTCCCTTGGTGACGCCGAGAACACCGCCCCAAGCGTCCTGTTCGCCGGGCGCGCCTGCGCCGCCGGCGTTGTCCTCGCCGAGCACGACGACGCTGCTGTCGCGTTCCATCTCCTGCACGAGCGCTTCGTTGAGCGCTTCCCGGTAGCTGATGCTGCGTGCCATGTGAACCTTCCCGTGTCAGTAGGAGATGTAGACGTCGGTTTCCAGGTCCTCGCGGGTGGGCTTCGGAGCCGTCAGCGCCGCGTCGACGGACTCCTCGATCAGCTGCGCCACCTCGCGGTCGACCCCGTCGAGCTGCTCATCAGCGAGCGCGCCCGAGCTGGTGACGCGGTTGCGGAAGGCCTTGAGGCAGTCCTGCTGCTCCTGGGCGCGGGCCACCTCGTCGCCGCGGTAGGCCTGCTGGTCGCCCTCGAAGTGCCCGTAGTAGCGGGTGAACTTGACTTCGATCAGGGTCGGTCCGCCGCCGTTGCGGGCCCGCTCGATCGCCTCACCGGCGACCTCGTGCACGGCGAAGAAGTCGAAGCCGTCGACGATGACGCCGGGCATGCCGAACCCGGCGGCGCGGTCGGCGATGTTGTCCGCCGCGACCGACCAGGTGGCCGAGGTGGCTTCGGCGTAGCCGTTGTTCTCCGCGACGAAGATCGCCGGCAGGTTCCACACCGAGGCGAGGTTGAGCGCTTCCAGCGTGGTGCCCTGGTTGCTGGCGCCGTCGCCGAAGAACGCCACGCCGACCCCGCCGGTGCCCTGCTGCTTGGCGGCCAGCGCGGTGCCGCAGATCAGCGGCGGGCCGCCGCCGACGATGCCGTTGGCGCCGAGCATCCCCTTGCTGAGGTCGGCGATGTGCATCGATCCGCCCTTGCCCTGGCAGGATCCGGTCTTGCGGCCGTAGATCTCGGCCATCATCCCGCGGACGTCCACGCCCTTGGCGATGCAGTGCCCGTGGCCGCGGTGGGTGCTGGCGATCGAATCGCGACCGTCCAGGTGCTGGCACACCCCGGTCGCCGAGGCCTCCTCGCCGGCGTAGAGGTGCACGAAGCCAGGGATGTCGCCCTTGGCGAACTCCTGGTGGACCCGGTCCTCGAACGCGCGGATGGTTCGCATCGTGCGGTAGGCGGCGAGCAGACCGGCCTCGTCCAGGGCCCCGGCCGGTGTCGCTGACACGGTCTCGGTCATCGGTTCTCCAATCGGCGGATACCCCGGTCTTCAGGCCGGGGAGGAATCGATCCCGAGTGCTCTTGGATGACCACCCGAGATCAAGACTTACAAACAAACGCGGTAGTTTGGGGAAGGACGCAGGTGAAGCGGGCGTACAAGTACCGCGACGGGCAACTCACGTTGGCGAAGATGCGTGAACCGCTGAACATCGTGTGGTCCCGCCCTCTTCCCCAGGGAGCGGAGCCGACCACGGTCACGGTGTCGCGTGACAATGCCGACCGGTGGTTCGTGCCGATGCTGGTGGAAACCACCGTTGACCACCGCCCTGCCTCTGATCAGGCGGTGGGCGTGGATGCGGGGATCACGTCGCTGGTGACGTTGTCGACAGGGGAGAAGATCACCAACCCCAAGCACTCCGATCGTGAGCGTGTTCGCTTGGCCAAGGCTCAGCGGGCGCTTGCCCGTAAGGAGAAGGGCAGCAACAACCGCGACAAGGCCCGTCTCAAGGTGGCTCGGATTCAGGCGAAGATCGCTGACCGTCGCCGGGACCATCTGCATGAGGTCACTACTCGACTCGTCCGTGACAACCAGACGGTCGTGATCGAAGACCTCAACGTGCGAGGCATGGTCCGCAACCGCAATCTCTCCCGCGCCATCAGCGATGCGTCGTAGACCGAACTGCGGTCGATGGTGGAGTACAAGTGCGCTTGGTACGGGCGGGAGCTGGTCGTGATCGACCGCTGGTTCCCCTCGTCCAAGACGTGCTCCGGCTGCGGCAAGCTCACCGAGAGCATGCCGCTGTACGTCCGTGAATGGATGTGTGGCGGCTGCGGTGCCCGGCATGACCGGGACATCAATGCCGCGCGCAACATCGTGGCCGCCGGGCTGGCGGTGTCGGCCTGTGGAGCTGGTGTAAGACCTCAACGGGAAACCTCCCGGACGGGGCGGTCGGCTGTGAAGCAGGAACTTTCCGGTGTGAGCCGGAAGGGAATCCCCGCCCTTTAGGACGGGGAGTGGTCAACGGTGGCTTCCTCCGTCTCGCTCGGTGGAACGCGCCACGAATCAACCCCGGTGGCGCCCTCGGGAACAGTGGGGGAGTCGCTGCGGAGCAGCCCGCGCCGCGCAGCCGTGTCGAGAACGGTCTGGACGTCGAGCACGAGCGGACCTCGGTTCGTCAGTCGCACGGTCACCGCATCGCCCGGCCCGAACTCGCACTCGCGTTCGCCGTCCAGAGCGACCGTGCCCGCGGGGACGGAGCTGACGACCGGTTCGCCCAGCGGGAGGCGGTGCACGGCGGAGACGTCGAGGGCGGTGAGCTTGCCCGGGGTGATCGGCGCCAGCACGCGGTACTGCGGCGCGGATTCGGTGGCGAAGTGCACGGCCACCCCGTGCGGTTGCTCGCGAGTCGTGGGCAGCAGCTGCCCAGCGATGCTGGACAGGCCGATCGCGTGCGGCTCGGCGAAGGCGCAGTACAGCTCGCGCAAGGTCTCGGGCTTCCACAGCGCCCGCGCACCCACCTGCGCGCTCGCCGACACGCACACGTCGACCAGCGCCAGCTCGGTGGCGGTGCCGCACTGCACTTCCAGCACTTTCGCCTGCTGCGTCGCGCTGCGCACGTCGATGTCTCCGCGCGCGACCAGCGCCGCCGCCACACCGGCCACCGTCGCTTCCCACATCTGGGGGAAGGCGTTGTTGGTTCCGGTGCTCAGCGGGAGCAGCGGTGTCCCGCCCACCTCGCTCGCGGCGGCCCGGACAGTGCCGTCGCCGCCGAGCACGATGATCACGCCCGCGCCTTCGGCACGCATGCGGCGCACGAGCTGCTTGGTGTCCTCGGCGGTGCCGGTCAGGGGGTCGAGCTCGCAGAAGGTCAGCTCGGGCCAGTGGTCCGTCTGGGCGGAGTGCTGCTGGGAGCCCCGCAGCACGCTGGCTGCTACGCCGAAGTCGTCGGTGGAGACCAGCACTCGGCCGAGGCCGAGCGCTCCGGCGGCGGCGACCATGCGCAGCACCATGTTGGCCTTCTCAGCGTTCGGGAACACCGACGCCTGCGCCACCACGCGCCGGATGTCCCGGCCTGAGAGGGGGTTGACGATCACCCCGATCGCCGCGTCCCGGCTGCTCGCCGTGACCGGTTGCCGGGGGTGGTGACCGTTGTTCGAGCCGCTCTGCGCCACGACCGCCTCCCGCTACCCGCCGGTAGCCGCGATGTGTAACTGGGGTCACATCGCGGACCCCTCCAGCAGACGCTCCGGGATCTCGTGCGGCAAGGGTTGCAAGGGGTTGCAGCTCGGATGGGCGGTGCTCAGCGCGGGCCGAGGAGGTCCCAGCGGTTGCTGGCGATGTCCAGGAACACCGCTATTCGGCCGTAGGGCTCGGTGCGAGGTTCGGTGACGAACTCGACGCCTGCTGCCGACATCCGGTTGAAGGCTTCGTCGAAGTCGTCGACCTGCAGGAAGAACCCCACTCGGCCGGCTACCTGGTCTCCGACGGCGGCGGACTGGCGGTCGCCGTCGGCTTGGGCGAGGAGGATGCCCGTGCTGGCGCCAGGTGGGCGGACCACGACCCAGCGCTTCGGACGGCCGTCGTTGGTGAGCGAAGGGGAATCTTCGGCGAGCTCGAAGCCCAGGGAGTGGACGAAGAAGTCGATGGCTTCGTCGTAGTCGGCGACGATGATCGTGACGAGGTCGATCCGCATCCGGGCGAGCTTAGGCCGGGTTTCGACGAAGAGTTCTACCCGCAACGGCCACGCCCGTGGAATGCGCAATCGACCGGCTCAAGCGCAACCGCGCGGTCGCCGCCCGCCTGCGCGAATCACCGCCGGACGGGTCGGCGGTGGATCGACTTGTACGCGAGGTATGCCGAGAGCCCCTCGATCCCGTATTCCACGCCGAGACCGGAGTCATGTCGTCCGCCGAAGGGTGCGCTGTGGTTGGAGGCGAAGAAGTTGATCCCGACCGAGCCGGTGTCCATCCGCCTGGCGACCTCCAGCGCCGCGTCCTGGTCGGTCGAGAACACCAGGCCGCCGAGCCCGAAGTCGGTGCCGTTGGGCCGCCGCGACGTCCTGCTCCGTGGCGTCCGGGACGGACCCCCAGACCTCCTCGGTCACCGGGGCCACGACATCGGTGCGCGCGGTGCCGGTCGACAGGGTCCAGGCGCCGTCGACGTAGTGGTCGTCGACGTGGGCCCACGGCAGCTCGAGCCCGGTGCGGACGTCGGCGGTGGTCGTCATCGCAGGACTCCCGTCTTGAGCAGCCGATTCGAGCGCTCCAGCTCGATGGTCGCCAACGTGATCGCGGCCTCGGTCAGCAGTTCCGGCACGATCTCGGCGGCGAGCCGGTCGCAGTAGCGGGCGGGGTCCATCTTGAACCAGCTGGAAGCCAGCGCGATCCCGGCGTGGTCGAACCGCCAGAGCCGGTCGGCGTCGCGGACCAGGGCGTCTTCCAGCGACGCCGCCTCCTTCGGATCGGGGCTCGGCCGATGGTCCCCGCGCTCCGGCGAGCAGTCGAGCTCGTCCGCATCCTCGACCAACGCATCGTCGGAGGACAGGCCTTGTTTCCTCGAATCACGCCCGCCGATGCTTTCGATGATCGTCTCGGTGCGCGCCGCGTCGTGCTGGCCTGGTTCTCGCCAGCGTGCTGCAAGGGGAGCATCACCCCATTCCAGCAACCCACTGGACGCGAAGAAACCCCGCCGCTTTCATTGAACGGAAGTGGTCCCCCTGCCGGGGGCCAGTTCCAGGCAGAACCGACGGAGGTCACCACTGCTGGAACGCAGGTGATACCGGCAGGTCCAGGTTCTGCGGCGAGTCGCTGGTGCGGCGTTGCGCGCGCTACTGTCGGTCGCCGAGGTGCGGTGGGGAGTTCGGTATGAGCACGGCGGTTGTGGTGGGGAGTGGGCCGAACGGGCTCGCCGCTGCAGTGGTCCTGGCCCGGGCGGGTGTGCAGGTCACCGTGCTGGAGGGAGCTGACGAGATCGGCGGTGGGACCCGGACCGTTGAGGCGATCGTGCCGGGGTTGCTGCACGATCAGTGTTCGGCGGTTCATCCGATGGCCGTTGGGTCGAGTTTCTTGCGGTGTCTTGACCTGATGCGTTACGGGCTGGAGTGGCGGCTTCCCGAGATCGACTGCGTGCATCCGCTCGACGGCGGCAGCGCCGGGGTCTTGCACCGCTCCGTCGCTGAGACTGCCGCCGGACTCGGCGATGACGGTCGCCGGTGGTCGCAGCTGTTCGCAGGGCCGGTGACCGGTTACGACCTCCTGGAGAAGGACGTCCTCTCGCCGCTGTTGCATGTGCCGCACCACCCGTTTCGCCTCGCCCGCTTCGGGATTCCCGCGTTGATGCCTGCGTCGATGATCGGGAAGACCTTCGCGGGGGAGCAGGCGAAGGCGTTGTTCGGTGGTGTGGCGGCGCACGCCTTCCGGCCGTTGGAGCGGCCGTTGAGCGCCAGCATCGGGCTCGGGATCCTGACCGCGGGGCACCGGCATGGCTGGGCAGTTGCGGCCGGAGGATCCCGGGCGATCACCGATGCGTTGGCCGGACTGCTGATCGACCTGGGTGGCGAGATCGAGACCGGAGCGCTGGTGCGCTCCGCCGCTGACTTGCCGACGGCGGGTGTGACGATGTTCGACCTCGCTCCAACTGCGGTGGCAAACATCCTTGGCGACCGTCTGCCCACCCGGATTGCTCGGGAATACCGGCGGTTTCGCTACGGGCCGGGAGTGTTCAAAGTGGACTTCGCGGTTGAGGGTGGCGTGCCGTGGACGGCTGAATCAGCGGGCCGGGCCGGAACCGTTCACCTCGGCGGTACGTTCGCTGAGATCGCTGCGACCGAGCGGGAGATCCACGTCGGACGGATGCCGGAGCGGCCGTTCGTGGTCGTCGGGCAGCAGTACTTGGCCGATCCGCAGCGCTCGGTGGGCGACGTTCATCCGGTGTGGAGCTACGCCCACGTGCCCAACGGCTACACCGGCGATGCGGCCGAAGCCATCATCGCGCAGATCGAGCGCTTCGCCCCCGGCTTCCGGGAGCGGATCGTCGGCACCGCGGTGCGCACCACGACCGAGTTCGCCGAGCACAACCCGAACTACGTCGGGGGCAACATCATGACCGGGGCAAAGGACGCCCGGCAGCTGCTGCTCGGGCCGCGCACGACGCTCAACCCCTACGACGTCGGGCTACCCGGCCACTACATCTGCTCAGCCGCCACTCCGCCCGGCCCAGGCGCCCACGGCATGTGCGGAGTCCACGCCGCAACGCGAGCCTTGAAACTCCTCTGACGGCCGCGGGGTGGCGGTTTCGGGGAAACCGCCACCCCGACTGTCAGACGAGGTTCGCGCCGGGGTTGCCGTCGTCGATCACGAAGCGGGCTCGGTCTCGGATGGGCGAGCCGGGCTTCTCCACGTAGTCGAGGACGCGGTAGTCGGCCGTCCACGACGAGGGCGTGATCGTGTTGCGGACGTAGCCGCGGTGCCGGTTGATGAACTTGATGTGCGGGTTCTCCTGCAACTGGACCGCGTCACCGGGGTTCTGCTCGACGCCGTCGCCGTTGGAGGTGATGGAGGTGCCGACCAGTTCGGTGGCCACCGTCGCCGAGGACGGGTCGTCGAAGTCGGCCTTGACGTCGCAGACGTAGTTGGCGTGCACGTCACCGGTGATCACCACCGGGTTGGACACCTGGGCCAGGCGGTCCCGCACCAGGTTGCGCTCGGCGACGTAGTTGTCCCAGGCGTCGTCGCTGAAGGAGTCGTCAGGGCCCGCGGTGAAGTCGCGCTGCGAGAAGAACACCTGCTGCGCCAGGACGTTCCAGCGCGCCGTCTGACCGCCGAGGTTGTGCAGCAGCCAGTTCCGCTGTTCGGCGCCCAGGATCGTGCGTTCGGGGTCCAGTCGCTTGTCCCGGTCCTGGAAGTCGCGGTACTGGCGGGTGTCGAGCAGGTGGAAGTCCACCAGGTCGCCGAAGGTGAGCCGCCGGTACAGGCGCATGTTCGCGCCCCAGAGGTGCTGGGTCTCGCGCAGCGGCATGTTCTCGTAGTAGGCCTGGAACGCGTCGGTGCGGCGCTTGCGGAAGACCGCCGGGTCCTGGTCGGGCTCGCCGTCCGGCTTGGAGCGGTCCCCGGCCCAGTTGTCCTCCACCTCGTGGTCGTCGAAGACCACGACCCACGGGAACGCGGCGTGCGCGGCTTGCAGATCCGGGTCGGTCTTGTACTGGGCGTGCCGGGTGCGGTAGTCGGCGAGGTCGTAGGTCTCGCGTGCGGGCGCGTGCGGGCGTCCGACGGTGCCTGCCGCGCCGCCTTCGTAGATGTAGTCACCGAGGAAGGCCACCAGGTCGAGGTCCTCCTGGGCCATGTGCGAGTAGGCGCTGAAGTGGCCGACCGGGAAGTTCTGGCAGCTGGCGAAGGCGAAGGAGAACCGGTCGAGCTGCGCGCCGGAGCGCGGGGCGGTCCTGGTGCGGCCGACCGGGCTGAGCTCGTTGCCGACCCGGAAGCGGTAGTAGTACTCGGTGGCCGGCTTGAGGTTCGACGGCTCGACGTGCACGGAGTGCGCGAACTCCGGCCGGGCCTCCTCGGTGCCGTCGGCCACGACCTTGCGGAAGCCCTCGTCCTCAGCGATCTGCCACTGCACCGGCACGATCCGGTCCGGCATCCCGCCGAGCCCGTCCTCGGCGAGCGGATCCACGGCCAGCCGGGTCCACAGCACGACGCCGGTCGGCAGCGGATCTCCCGATGCCACGCCCAGCGTGAACGGCGAGCGGATCGGCCCACCCGCGCCGGGCAGGGCGCTCGCGGTGGTGCCGAGACCGGTGCTGGTCAGCGCGGCCGCGCCGAGCGCTGCCGTGCCGGCTAACAGGATTTGGCGGCGGGATGGGGTAGTGCCGGAACTCTCTGTCATGCTTCCCCTTGTGGGCCGTGCGCGGAGGTGCCGCGCGGAAACGGTGAAGTCCGATGCACGGTAGATCCGGTAGATGGCCGCTGGGCGAACCGATGTTGACCCTTCGATGTACGCGGACGTGATCGTCGCGCGCATCACCCTCCAATGTGTACGGAGTGTGTTCGGTGAATGGACGCTGCGTGCATTCGGTTCCGATTCCGTCGGCATTTCCGCTCGCGTGATTTTCCTTCACGCTTTTACCAAGTGTTGCGTGATGAACTCGTTACGCTGCGGGAAATCGTCATCGGGGTCGGATGCGGCTACCTACGTTGGTCGGTGTGGTGGTCGCGAAAACCTTTCTACCAGGGACGATTCGCTTGCGATGCCGCTGGTTGCGGGCATCGGGGAATCGCGGAGTTGATGATGGTATCCCGTATGATCAGGAGTGTGCGCGGTGCGGAAGGAGAATTCTGGATGAAAGACACCGAGGGCTCGCTTGCGTGCCCGTTCCAGGTGGACCTCGGTGGAGTCGTCGATCTGCTGGGCCGGCACATTTACTCCGGTTCGCACGTCTACTTGCGCGAGTTGCTGCAGAACGGACGCGACGCGATCGCCGCTCGCGCAAAGGTCACCGGACAGGAGACGCGGGGGAGCATCGAGATCTTCCCGGTCGGCACGATCCCGGAATCGCCGGAGGAGTTCGCCTTCCGCGACTCCGGGCTGGGTTTGAGTGCCGCCGAAGCCGGTGAGCTGCTCGCAACGGTAGGCCGGAGTTCCAAGCGCGATAACGTGCTGAGCCTCCGCGACGAGGACTACCTGGGGCAGTTCGGCATCGGACTGCTGAGCTGCTTCATGGTTTCCGACCGGATCGTGGTCCGCAGTCGATCGGTGCACGGGCACCCGCCGGTGGAGTGGACTGGGGCGGCCGACGGAACCTTCTCGATTCGGGAACTACCGGAGGCCGAGGCCGCCGGACTGGCGATCGGCACCGAGGTGCGGCTGTCCCCGCGACCGGACGACGCGGCCCTGCTCGCGCCGGAGAAGGTGCTGCGGCTGACCCGCCGATTCGGCCGCTACCTGCCGGTGGAGGTGCGGGTCCGGCGCGGCGACGCCGCTTGGGACACTGTCAACGAACCGGCGCTGTTCCTGCCGCAAGAGCGGCCCGCGGACGAGCGTTCGGCGGCTGCGGCGTTGGACGAGTTCGGCGAACAGCTGATCAAGCACCGTCCACTTGAGACGATCGAGTTGTCCGTTCCGGCCACGGAAACGCAGGGCGTGGCCTACGTGCTGCCGTATGCGCCGCCGCCCGGCGCGCGGCGCAGCGGTGAGCTCTACCTCGGCCGGATGCTGCTGGGCGAGGACCTCTCCGAGCTGCTGCCGGAGTGGGCCCACTTCGTGCGCTGCGTCATCAGCACGGAGGGCCTGCACCCGACGGCGTCCCGCGAGCAGCTGGTCGCCGACGAGGCGTTGGAGTACACCCGGGAGGAGATCGGCAAGGCGCTGCGGCGCTGGATCGTGCAGCAGGCCACCACCCGGCCAGCTCGGTTCGAACGGTTCGTCGCCGTCCACAGCCTGGGTCTGAAGTCGATGGCCGTGCACGACGACGACCTGGCGGCGGCGGTGCTGCCGTGGCTGACCGTGGAGACCTCTGCCGGTCGGATGACCGTCCACGACTACCTGGAGCAGTCCCGGCACGTCCGTTACGTGGAGACCGTCGACGAGTTCCGGCAGATCGCGGCGGTGGTCTCGGCCGACCACCCGGTGATCAACGGCGGCTACACCTACGAGTCGGACTTGCTGCGACGCTTGCCGCTGCTGGTCGACGACGTCGCGGTGGAGCAGGTGCAGGTCAGCTCGATCCTGGACGAGCTCGCCCCGCCGCCGATGGACGACCGGAGCAGCACGAGCGCGTTGGAGCGCCGGGCGTCTGCGGTGCTGGCCGAGCTCGGCTGCGAAGCGATGGTCCGGTCGTTCCGGCCGGGTGATGTGAGCGCTCTCCACGTCGCTGATGCCGCCGCCATCCGCCGGATCGAGCGCACCGAGGTGCGCGACTCGGCGCCCGGCGTGTGGGCGGACGTGCTGGGCGGAGTGGACGCGCTCACCGCAGGCATGCCCGGGCTCGCATCCCGCGGCACCACCGCGCAGCTGTGCTTGAACTGGCAGAATCCGATGATCCGGCAGTTGTCCAACGTGGACGATCAGGTCGTCTTCGACCGCAGCGTCCGGCTGGTCTACGTCCAGGCCCTGTTAACCGGGCACCGGCCGCTGTCGAAGAACGACCGGACCGTGCTGACCACCGCGATGAGCGACCTCATCCAGCTCAGCGTCGGCATCGCGGGCTGAACCCGGCCGTTCGCACGCAACACCACGGATTTTCAAGATAACGAGGGGACGACGTGTCCGAAGCGACGACCGAGATCGAGCGGCTGCTCGACGAGAGCGAGATGATGGCCTACGGGCCGGAGGAATCGGCGATGGTCGCCGACGCCGTCCGGTTCGCGCAGGAGGCCGGTGCGGAGGAGCTGCTCTACCGGGCGCGGATGCGCCAGATCTCCAGCGCGTCGTTGACCGGTGACAGCGACACGATGTTCACCGCGTTCTCCTGGTGCCTGGGCAAGCACGACTCGGATCCGTCGCGGTTCCCGAGCCAGATCGACGACCTCGACCTGCTCTGGTACTACAAGTGGATGGCCGAGGCGGTCGCGCTGAACCCGGCCTTCCCGCAGAGCCAGGTCGACCAGGTCCTCGACGACATGGAGCGCCGCTACCGCGCCGCCGGCGTCGGTCTTTCCGGTGTGTGGCAAGCCAAGACCGCTAACGCCACCACTGCTGGCCGCTTCGAGGAGGCAGCCGAGTTCCGGGCGGCTCGCGAAGAGCTGCCGCGCGATGACTACAGCCACTGCGAGGCCTGCGTTCGCAGCGACGACGCCGACTTCTTCCGCCGGTCCGGCGACGAGGCGAAGGCGCTGGATTTCTTCGACGAGATCATCGAGAACCGGGTGCAGTGCGGCTCGGAACCGGAACGCGCCCAGAGCAACGCGCTGCTGCCGCTGCTCCGGGCGGGCCGTGCTGACGAGGCTAAGTGGCACCACTTCCGCAGCTACCGCGCGGCGACGGCCAACGCCGACGGGTTCGGCATCGTGGCCAACCACCTGATCTTCCTCGCGGTCACCGGCAACACCGAACGCGGATTGTCCTTGCTGGAGCGGCACATCGGCGAACTGCCGAAGGACCCGCTGGATGTGTACAAGCGCTTCTACGCCTTGGTGTCCTACGGCGTGCTGCTGGACGCGGTGGCCCGCAGCGGGCACGGCGACGTTGAGATCCGGGGCAGCGACATGCCGGACGTGGCAGCTGTTTTCGGCGCCGAGCCCTCGCCGCGAACCGCGTCCGAGCTGGCGGCGGATTCCTGGCGGGGCGCGGAGGAGATCGCCGCGGCGTTCGACGCGCGCAACGGCAACGAGTACTTCGCCTCCGAGGTCGAGCGCGCTCGCGCGCTGGCGGACGAGCACTACGACCTGCCGATCGAGACCCAGGCGTTCGTGCCCACCGAGCTGGCCGAACCCGCCGCGCCGAAGACCCCGGCGGAATACCTGGATCTGGCGCAGGAAGCGGTCGTGGTCAAGGACGACCAGGACGCGGCAATGGCGCTGCTCGACGAGATGGGCGAGCTGTCGGAGCCCGAGCTGCTGCCCCGGTTCCACACCACCGTCCTGGCGCTCTGCAGGGCCCGGGAGGACCGGGACGGCGCGCTGGAGGCCGTCAAGGCTCGGATCGGTGCGTTGCGCGCCTTGGGAAAGGACCAGCAGGCCGACGCCGAGGACGAGCTCGGCCTGGCGCTGTATGCGCCGTTCAACACCGGTGATGAGGACGGGCTTCGTGCTGCGCTGGAGCAGGACCTCGATCCGGATACCAAGGTGAAGGTCCTGACCGCGCTGGCCGCGCTGCCGAGCTCCGGCGACGATCCGGACGGTGCGATCGAGCTGGCGCGGGAAGCCGTCGGCGTCGCCGAATCCGCCGAACTGGAGCAGTTGGGCAACGCCCGCTTGCTGCTGGCCCTGACGATGCTGCGCATGGGCGACCAGGAAGACGCCGCGGAAGCCCTGGACACCGTGCTGGCCTCCGACGCAGAGCGGTGCTGGCGGATCAAGGCGCTCGACGTGCGGGCCCGGTTGGCCGGCGGCATGGGCGATTTCGAGATCGGGGTCCGCGCGGCCGACGAGCTGCTGGACCTGCACACCGCGATCGGACACCGCGCCGGTGCTTCCGACGCAGCGATGCTGGCCGCACACCTGCTCGACGACCTCGGACAGTCCGAAGAAGCGGTGCACCGCGCGCAGGTCGCGGTGCGGCACGCGGAACTCGGCGACACCGATGACCTCAACACCAACCGGTACTGGCTGGGCCGGTTCCAGCTCCAAGCGGGCGAGCCCGACCTGGCGATGGAGGCCTTGGACGCGGCAGCCGCGGGCTTCGCCGGTGTCGAAGGTGGCGGAGCGCCGGCGCTCGAGGCGCGGTACTGGCTCGGTGCGGCTGCCCGTCAAGCCCAGGATCTGGGCACGGCGTACCGCGTGCTCTCCGAGGTGGCGCGTGTCGCGGAGGAGTCGGGTGACGAAGCGCTGGTGGAGCTGGCGTTCCGCGCCTACCTGGCGCTGGGCGAGCTGCTGGTGTTCGTGGAGGACTCCGACGCGGTCCGGAGCCTCGAATCCGCCCTCCGGTTGGCTCACAGGCAGGAGCAGCCCGAGCTGCTCGCTCGGGCGCTGCACCAGCTGGGCCAAGGCAAGATCAAGTTCGGCGACGAGTCGGGGCTGGCTGATCTCGACGCCGCCATCGAGGTCGGCCGGGAAGCGGGGCAGGACTGGTTCGTCGCCGACGTGATCGATACGAAGGCGCACGCACTGGCCTCGATGGAGCGCGTCGAAGAAGCGGTCTCGCACGCGTTGACCGCGGCCGACGCGTACGCCGAGTCCGGCGACGACGGTTCCGCGGCGATGTCCGAGCTAATGGCCGCCCGTGTGCTCGACGAGACCGGACGCTCCGACGAGGCGGTCAGCCTCTACCGGGCGTCGCTGCAACGGCTTTCGCTGGGAACCCCGGCCCACACCGGTGTCTCGCTGGAACTCGGCGAGATCCTGGAGAAGCTCGGCCGCACAACCGAAGCCGAAGAAGTCCGAGCCACGATCGCTGAGTGATCGAAGGTCGCCGCGGGGTGCCCCTCAGGGGAGAGGGGCACCCAGTGTCCAAAGTGGATATTGATGCGGCAAATCGATGGCCAACGCGTTTGGTGCGTTGTTAGGACCAGGTCAGCCCGAATCCGTTGTGTCCGCTGAGAAATTCCTCGAGTTGGTCAAGCGTGCCGACAAAGGTTCTCGGCTGCGCATCGCCACCAGGGGCGCGGACGTGTCCCGGCTCGAGGAGGATCCCGAGGCGATCGTCGGCAAGGTCATCTCGCCCGGCCAGCGCTTCGGCATCGGTATGCTCCTCATCATCGTGAGCGTGGTCGGCGTGTACTTGATCACGTTCAACGCGTGGGACGACGAGGGGTTCTTCCCGTGGTTCTGGAACGTGATCTGGGTGCTCTTCCCCTGGTTCTTCCTGGGACCGGCCTGGCTCGCTTGCTTCAAGGTGCTCCGGCGGCAGTCGCGCGCCGGTGATTTCGCCGCCGGTTTCGACGAGTTCCGGGCCCGCGCGGTCCGGGCCGGCGGAACCACCGAGGACCTGCGCGTGATGGTCGGCGAAAACGGCCGGGTCATCCGCATGGCCGTGGAGGTCGCCTACGACTGGCCGCGCGGCACGCAGACGCCGATCGTGGCCGTCGCGCCGCACCTGAACCTGCTGCAAACGGAGATCCCGCAGGTCGGCGCACCCGCGTACGTCTGGATCGGCCCGGACCAGCAAACGCGCGTCGTGCAGATCGCCGGAGCGGCAGCGCCCTCCCAACCCGGCGGGAACGGCCAGCCTGACGTGGACATCGCGGAATCGCTGGCGAAGCTCGCGGAGCTGCACGCCGGCGGCGCGCTCAGCGACGAGAGCTCCGACCGCCTGGTACATGCCGCCGGCGTCCTCGACGATCATTATCACGCGGAGGATCTCGTCCTCCATCTGGTCGGTGAGCCGTTCGACGTAGTACGAACCGCCGAGCGGGTCGATCACGTCGCAGAGGTGGGCCTCCTCGCGGAGGATGTTCTGCGTCGCGACGGCGATCCGCGCCCAGATCCGCCGGCCGGCGCGGAACTTCGCGATCTCCTCGAAGAACGAGATGGACACGTCGAAGAAGAACGTGAAGCGGGGCAGGATCGTGTCCGGGTCCAGGCCGCATCAGGCACCATGGCGAGATGTTCACGCAGACCAGCGACCCTGTTCAAGGCGGTCACCGAGTCGTTGACCAGATCATCGGTATGGGGCCAGTTGGTCCACAGCAGCAGGGATCAGGGCTGATGCAACAGCGGGCACGGCTCTTCTCACATGATCATCAGGATTCGACACCCAGATGATCACTGAAGACCGTGCCCGCCCCTCACCCAGCCCGACCAGGCCCTACACGACTTCGCCGGAACCGTGAGCCCCGGACTTCATGGGGTGAGGCCGCGCCGTACGAATCAATCGCGATCTCGGTGTGCTTGTGCTGGCGCTGGAAACACTGCGTCGAGCAACTGCGGAAGTGATTCGACGATTATGTCCGGTTGGGCAGCGCGTAGTGCGTCGATCGAGCAGTAGCCGCCTGCGATCGCGACTGCCGTGAAACCTGCCGCTTTCGCACAGTTGACGTCATACTCGGTGTCCCCTACGTAAACGTTGGTCCCGTCTCCTCGATTGTGGCGCAACCACTGGGTTTTATCACCGACGTCGCCGCTGACGAAGTCCAGGTAGGGATCCAGCGCTGCGGCCACTGCATCGGCGAATACGCTTTCGGTCGACGCGGCCGAGATGATTCCGAGTCGAGCGCCGCGTGCCCGCAGTGAGGCGAACACGTCCGCGGCGCCGGGTCTCGTCTCGGCCCGGGTGGCTGCCAGGTAGGCGTTCCATTCTGCTTCCGCGCGTGGGCTGTCGTTGGGGGCGATGCCGAGGTCGCGTAGGAACTCGGCCATCGGCAGCCGGAACACGTCGCGGAACTCACCGGTGCTGAGCTGGGGAAGGTCACGACGACGCAACAGTTCGTTCGTCGCGTCCCTGGCGCGTAGCGCGTCGTCCATTACGGTGCCGTTCCAGTCGAACAGGATCAGCATGGTGTCGGTCATGGCGTCAGCTCCCGCGTGGCCAACAGTTCGTCAGCGGTGCCGACGTTGCTGCCTTCCCCGTCGAATACATGCACGTTGCGCGGATCGCAGCTGACCGGGACTCGCTGTCCAGCGTGCACTGCGATGTCGTTGGCGCTGCGCGCGGTCGCCTGGAACGAGCCAAGGTCGAGGTGGACCAGCCGGGAGGGGCCGGTCGTCTCAACCAGAGCGACCGTCGCTTCGGTCTGCCAGGCCGCCCCCTCGGCCTCTGCCAGGTGCAGGGACTCGGGCCGGACTCCGAGCGTGAGATGTCCGTGCTCGGTAGGCGCCAACATGCCGAACGGCGTTTCGTAGCCGGCCTCGTCACGGACCGTGCGAAGCAGGTTCATCGGTGGGGATCCGATGAACCCGGCGACGAACTCGGTCGCCGGCCGGTTGTAGAGCTCGTCCGGTGTGCCGAGCTGTTCGATGCGCCCCTCTCGCACTACGGCGATTCGATCGGCCATCGCCATCGCGTCGAGCTGATCATGCGTGACGTGCAAGGTCGTTGATCCAGATGCCCTCAGGACGCTCGCAATCTCCACCCTCAGCGACTGTCGGAGCTGAGCGTCCAAACCAGACAGCGGCTCGTCGAGCAGCACCACATCGGCTCGCCGCGCCAGCGCGCGGGCGAGTGCGACGCGCTGACGTTGGCCGCCCGACATATGTCGCGGAAGGCGATCGAGCAAGTGGCTGATCTGCAACCGTTCCGCCACGTCCTGCACGCGAGAGGACGCCTCTTTCTTGGAGAGCTTGAGCCCGTGGCGCAGCCCGAGGGTGATGTTGGTCAGGGCGGACAGGTGCGGATAGAGGGCGAAGTGCTGGAACACGATGGCGGCGTTGCGCTTGTGCGGGGGAAGCCCGGACTGGTCGGCACCGGCGATGCGCACCGTGCCCGAGCTCGGGTCCTCCAGCCCGGCGATTAGGCGCAACAGGGTCGACTTGCCCGAGCCGGACGGTCCCAGCACGACGAGGCTCTCTCCGCTCTCGACGTCGAGATGGATACCGTCGACCGCGGTGACGTCGCCGAAGTCCTTACGGAGCCCGGAGAGTTCGATTGTGCTCATCGTCCGACGACTCCCTTGATCTTGTCGACACCGGTCGGCACCACTTCGTCGACCGGCTGGCCGTTGGCGAACTGCTGCACCATGTCCTGGAGGATCCGGTTCACCTTGGGCGTGGCGTCGCCGTGCCACCCGCCCCACTGGGTCAGCGTGCCGGTGAACTTCCACGCGTAGCCGAGCTGGGTGGCGGCGGCCGGGTCGGCAGCCAGCTGCTGCGCGGCCTGCTTGTCCACGGGAATGTAGCTTTCGGTCTTGGCGCTCTCCGCGATCACCGTCGGGTCGAGCATCGCGCTGACCACCTCATTGGCGAAGGCTGCCTTGCAGGGGTCCTTGGACAGCACCAGCCAGCCGTTACCACCGGCCGGAAGTACCGGTTGTCCGCCTTCGGGAACCGGGAAGTCGGTGATCGTCCAGCCGAAGTTACTGCCCACCTGCTTCTGGATCTTCGCTGCATTGGCCGGGGTGGATACCAGGTAGCCGAGTTGCCCCTTGGTGAACATTTCTTGCGCGTCCGGGAACCCGGCCGGATCCATCAGCTTCTCGGCGCCGAGCGCGCTGTAGATCGACAGCGCCTTCCGCCCCTGCGGGGTGTCGAAACCCGGTGTGCCGTCGGCATTCACGTAGGTCACTCCCGCGCTCTGGATGTATGCCTGGGCCACCCAGTCCGCGATCACGGTCTGCGGCAGCGACACCGGGCTTGCGCCGATCTGCTTGACCTTGCGAGCAGCCTCCAGCAGTTCGGTGGAGTTCTTCGGGGCGGCGGTGACACCGGCCTTCGTGGTCAGATCGGTGTTGGTGTAGAGCACAGGCATCGATACCTGGAACGGCACGACATACGGCTTCCCATCGACCTCGCCGATGTTGAGGAAGCGTTTGTCGTAGGTGGGCTTGAGCGCTTCGGTACTGATCGGGAACGGCTTGTACTTGTCGACCCAGAACCGAACCTGGCCCAGGCCAACCATCACCACGTCCTGTTCCTTGCCCGCGGCGATGTCGGCCACGATCTGCTGGGTCAGCGCGTCGTAGCCAGAGGCGGCGGATCTGTTGAGCTGCACGGTCAGGCCGGGGAACTTGGCCTCGACGGCGCTCTTGGCCAGCGTCGCGGCCCGCTCGCCCTGAGCGGCGAAAGTGGCGTTGACGGTAACGCCATTGGGGTTGCATTGCTCGATAGGCGCGGGCGCGGCGGCCGGTGCGGCCGTCTGCGTGTTGCCGCAGGCGCTCGTCAACAGGGCTGAGGCGGCCGCGAACACCGCGAAGCGGGTGGAAATGCGCACAGGTGTCTCCTTGATTTGTCGGTGAGGAAGGTCAGCCGGGGATCTCGCCACCTGCGATGCCTGCGATGAACCGGCGTTGGGCTATCAGGAAGAGCAGCACGATGGGGGCGGTGATGATGACGGCACCGGCCGCCAACGCCCCGTAGTCGATCCCGGTGTCGGCCTGCTGGAAGATCGCCAGGGCCTGCGGCGGGGTGTAGAGGGCGCGGTCGCGGGCGACCAGCAATGGCCAGAGGTAGTCGTTCCAGTGCGCGAAGATCGAGAAGATCGAGAACGTGGCGATGGCGGGACTGCTCATCGGCACCACCAGCCGCCACAGAATGGTCAGCGTGCCCAGCCCGTCGGCACGCGCGGCCTCCAGCAAGCTGTCCGGGATCGTCACCATGTACTGGCGCATCAGGAAGATCCCGAACGCACTGGTGGTGAACGGCAGCACGAGAGCGATCCAAGTGTTGGCCAGGCCGACCGAGCCGATGCCAAGGTACAGCGGGATCGCCGTGGCCTGGGTCGGCACCAGCAGGCATGCGAGCACCAGACCGAACAGCGCGTCACGACCTCGGAACCGCAGCTTGGCGAACGCGTAGGCGGCGGGAACGCAGGTGATCAGTTGGCAGCACAGGATCGACACGGTCACCAGCGCGCCGTTGAGCATCGCCGTGCCGAGGTCGGCCTCGTGCCAGGCACGGGTGAAATTGTCCAGTGCCAATTCCTCAGGCAGCAAGGAGATTCCGTTGAAGAAAACGGAATTCTCGGCCGCAAAGGCAGTTCGTAGCATCCAGTAGAACGGGAACACCGCCACGCTCACGGTGGTCAGCACCAGCCCCAGGCGAACAACGCGCCACAGCGTTTGCGCCGTCATCGGCCACCTCCTACGAGTGTCCGGCGGCCCAGCACGCCCACCGTGACGAGCACGACCAGCAGCAGAACGGACAGCGCGGCTGCTTTGCCGAGCTCGAAGTAGGTGAACCCGAGTCGCCAGGTCATGGTCAGCGCGGTCTCGGTGGCCCCAAGCGGACCGCCTTCGGTCATCACGTTGATCGTGTCGAAGACCTGCACCGCGTGAAGGACGGTCATGACCGTGGCGAACAGCATGATCGGCTTCAGCAACGGCAGCGTGACCAGCCGCAGCTTGGTCCAGCCGGTGACCCCGTCCGCTGCGGCCGCCTCGTGCACAGCGGTGGGAATGCTGGTCAGACCGGACAGGAACAGGACCATGGTCAGGGCGGCGCCGCGCCATACCCCCACCGCGGCCACGGTCAGCATCGCGTAGCGGTCGTCGCCGAGGTAGTTGATGGGGGCGATGCCGAGCACCGCGAGGATCTGGTTGGCGAAACCACCGCGCAGCGCGAAGATCCAGCGGAACACCACGGCCATTGCCACCAGGTTGGCCGTGAACGGGAGGAACAGCAGCGTGCGCACGAGGGTCCGGCCCCGGGTCAGCGACTCGTTGAGCAGCGCCAGAGCCAACCCGATCACAAGGCTGGGCACGATCGTCAATCCGCAATAGACAACGGTGTTCTGCAGCGCCTGCAGAACGTCCGGGTCGGTGATGATGTCCGCGAAGTTCTCCCAGCCGACCCAGGTCCAGACGACACCCGATTCGAGGCTGATCTCGAACAGACTGCCGACCAGCGCGAGTCCGCCCGGCAACAGGACGAACAGGCCGATCAACACCAGAGCGGGAGTGGTCAGCGCGGCCGCGGTGCGGCCGTCCCGGGTCGCGGCGGTCACGACAGGACCCCCAGGTCAATCGCGGTCACACTGCCGTCCACACCGACCGCGATCAGCACGTCGCCGGACACCGCGAGCGGAGCCGCGATCGGAACGCCCATCGGCAGATCCGCGCGACGCTCGCCGCTGCTGGCGTCCACCACGTGCAGCACCCCGTCCAGACCTGGCGCGACCAGCACTTCAGAGAGCAGGGTGGGTGAGGCGAACACCGGGTGCGGTGTGCGGGTGTAGCTGGTCATGGCGAACGCAGCGGACGCGTCGATTTCGGTCCGCCAGATCATCGAGCCATCCTCGCGGGAGAGCAGCATCAGCGCGTTTCCGGCGTCGGCGACCGCGATTCCATGCGGCGTCGACACCGGCGTGGCCGGGTTGAACGGCAGCGTCGTCGGAGCGGACCAGAGCGCCTTGCCGGTCTCCGCGTCGACCCGGACGGTGCGGCCCCGGGTCGGCAGATACAAGGAGCGGCTTTCCACGTCGTAAAGTGGAGTTCCGATCGGCGTGTCGCCCTGCAACCGGGATTCCGCCGGGCCCGCGGCCGACCAACGGGTCCGGCCGGTGCTCGGATCCAGGGCGATCAGACCGCTGGGCTCCGGGTGGCTGCCGACGACCAGCATGTCCTCCACCACCAACGGCGTGGCGTGGCCGACCAGGGTCTGGTACGGGGCCAGATCCCTACGTTCCCACCGCAGTTCACCGGAAGCCGCGTCCAGAGCCCGGAGGTGCGAAATGTCCCCGACCACCACGAGTCCGTCCACAATGACCGGATCGGTCCAGGCGAACAACCGCAACGGGTCGGGAGAAGGTGCTCGCCACCGTTCGGCTCCGGTGGCCCGGTCCAGGCTCACCACATCACCGACGGCCTCCACAGCGATCACCGATTCGTCGAAGAAGGCGGGCGTTGCCTTGACCGACGAGCCCAAATCCGCACACCAACGCTGGGACCCATCCTCCAAGGACAGCGCCTCGACGGCGCCGGCCGCCCGATCTTCATGCTTCACACCGATGACCACCAGGTCGCCGTCGACCTGTGCTGGAGCCCGATGTCCGGCGCCGGAAAGCTGATGGCGCCACCGGACTCCCCGCGCAGGAGCCGGGCGCGGAATCTCGGGAACCTCGAAGGTCGATCGCTCCAGCCCGGTCGGCGCCACCGCACGGGTGTGCAGTCCGATCGTGTCGCCATCCCAGGTCACGATGCGATACGACGGAGGTGAGTAATCCAGCCCCGCGAACAGCGCCGTCGGCGTGTTCACGTGCAGCGTGCCGTCGACTTCGACCACACGCGAGGTGTGCCGGTGACCGGAGAACGTCGCCAGCGGGCGGCTCGGCAGACCATCCAAAATGGAGTGCCAGGGCTGATCATGGGACAACAGCACCCATGGCGTGCCCGACGGCAAGGATTCGAGATCGGCTCGCAGCCAGGCGTCCTGCACCTCGTGGTCGATGCCGAGCTCGTGCGTGTGCCAGTCCAGCGCCACCACGTGCAACCCACCCGGCATATCGAAGGAATACCAGCGCGGCCCGAGGTTTCGCTCATACCCGGCCGGGTCCCCGGTGTTGATGACATAACCGGTGCGGCTGACCTTCATGTCGAACTGCCCGGCCATGTGGTCGTGGTTGCCGGGCAGAAGGTGCACGGGCAGCGGGCTCGCGCTAACCGCCTTGCGCACAGCCGCGAATTCCCCGTCGGTGCCGAAGTCGGTCAGGTCTCCTGTGGCGATCACCGACCGGACGTCCTCGGCCCGCTCCGGTACGGCGGTGAGGAAGTCGGCGAGCGCGTCCTGCGAACCCAGCTCGACCGGCTGCGGGTTGATCTTGGAGCTGATCCGCGGGTCGCTGACGTGCAGGTCGGAGACGTGCACGAACCGGTACGGGAACACATCAGGCTCGGGAGTGAGGATGAAAGTCACGCTCTCGGTGGTCGCCGGGACGAACCACGGCTCGGCAGTGAAACCGCTCGGGCGCGTGATGAACACGAAATTCCCGTCCGGTCGCAGGGAAAACGATCCATCGTTCGCGGTGGTGGTGGTCGTGACGCCGTCGCTGACGAGCACGCCCGGGCGAGCTCGGCCGTCGGCCGTGATGACGCGTCCGTGCATGGCAGGACCTTTCGATATCAGGGATCAAATGCGGTGCTCGGTGAGCACGCCGCCGGTGGCGGCGAGAGCGTGCGAGGAACTGTCATGCCGCAAGGCGAGCAGGACGAATATCGCGTCGAGTACGGCGAGGTGCACGATCCGGCTGGTCATCGTCTCGATGCGGTAGGAGGTCTCGCGGCTGCCAGCCACCAGCAGGAGATCAACCAGTTCGGTCAGGGGCGAACTGGCGAAGCTGGTCAACGCGATCGCGGTCGCGCCGGATTGCGCCGCCGTGCGCATGGTGGCCAGCGTCTCGGTGGTCGAGCCGGTGTGGCTGATCGCGAAGCAGACGTCACCGGGCCCGAGCATCCGGGCCGTCACGTGCTGCACGTGCACGTCCGGCGGAAACACCGCGGGGAGCCCGATCGTGGTCAGGCGGTAGGAGATGTCGGCGGCCAGCGGCGCGGAGGTGCCCACCGCCGCGAACTGAATCCGGCGCGCGGCAAGCAGTTTCTCGGCAACCTGCCCCAGCGCCTCCGGGGCGACTACGTGGGCGGCTTCCTGCAACGCGTTCGCCGTGCCGGACAGCACTTTCCGGATGACTTCCAGTGCTCCGTCACCGGCCGATACCTCGTCGAGCAGCTGCTGCTCGACGGGAATCGACCGCTTCGCCAACTGCAACTTGAGATCCTGGTAACCACGCAGACCCAACCCCTGGCAGAACCGGACGACCGAGCCCACCGAGCTTTCCGATCGGTCCGCGAGCTGGGTAACCGAAAGATCGAGGATCTCCAGCGGCTTCGTGAGCACCACCCGGGCAACCCGGCTTTCCGCCGGGGAGAACCCCGGCATCCGGGACCGGATCAACTCCAGCATGTCTGGCGAGTTCGATGCGTCTACAACCACGCCGAGGAAACTATGGGCCGATGGTGAACGCCCGACAAAGCTGAACCCAACGATGGAAAACGAATCCACATCCAGGCATTGGCTGGAACATCGCTCCGCAACCGGCTGATTACCGCAGCGCCCAGGTTCGAAGGGTGCAACTTCGGATCACCCGAATGGAGCGACTGGCCCTGCCGCGATCAGGCGCTCTTCCGGACGCCAGCGAGGTGCAGATCAACAACGGCCTCTGCTGCTGGTGGTGGTGCCCGAATCCAGATCAGATGCCCTCTTCGCGGTCAGCGGCGTTGGGCGTAGACGTGGCTGGCATGTTCCACGAGGGCGATCAGGACTTCCTTCGCCGAGCCGCGCTCGCGGATGTCGCAGAGCACGACCGGCGTGTGACCGCGGGCGAGTCGACCGTCGGGCTGGTGCCCACTACGCCGCAGTGCCACGCCGCTCCTCCATTGGCCCGGCGTCCCTGCTGTCGTCCGCTGCTCCCTCCGGCAACGGCGCTCGCGGCGACCGAGCCGTCCGCAAGGCTGCCGCCGCAACCCGCAGAGGCCGTTGGGTAACTGGGTGGTTACGCTGCGATGCTGGTTTCGGTGGTGAGGCGGTGGGAGGGTTGGCGTCCGGTGGCGTTGGACCACTGGATGTTCCGGCCGGCGAGGCGGGTGGCCATGAGGCGGATCATCGCGAGTTTGATCATGTTTTCGGAGTT